>JAFVAA010000386.1 GCA_017476305.1 Lachnospiraceae bacterium | reverse complement strand
CACTCTCCCGTTCCATGCGTAAGTTGGAAGAAGAATTGGGCGTTTCTTTATTTCACAGGGAGAACAGTAAGCTCTCCTTAAACGAGACGGGGAAGGTTGCAGCAGAATATACCGAAAAAGCACTAAGCGCAAATAGAGATTTTATAGACCATGTCCTGGCTTTTGACAGGACTTTACGAACGGTCAGCATCGGCTCCAGTTCTCCGTTCCCTGTAGACGAACTGATGCCGGCTCTCCAGAACTATCTCTCCGGCAAAACAATATTAACAGAACTGGTAAATAATGATGAACTTCTTCTAACGGGTTTGAAAAATCACCGGTATGACATGGTGATCCTCCACACGCTTCCCGAAGATAAATCCCTGTTCTGCCAAAGATATATGGAAGAACAGATTTATATTTCCATTGCAAAAGATCATCCGATGGCACAGCAGGAAAGCGTTACTTTTAAGGAACTCTCAGGAATCCGAATCCTGGTTTCGGCTAATATCGGCTTCTGGATGGATATCTGTAAAAAGCACCTGACTATGTCAGACCTGCTGGTGCAAAACAGTAGTGATGCCCTGGATGAACTTGCAGGTGCTTCTACTCTACCCATGTTTAACTCCGACCGGATGATCGAGCTTGGATACGATGCACCTGGAAGAATATCCGTGCCAATCAGTGATGAAGATGCCCACGCAACCTACTGGGTAGCCTGCCGAACAGAGGATCAAATGAGATTCCGTTCCATCTTCAATGCTGTTCGCGGCTATGCCATCCGGCACAATTGAAAACAGAAAAACAATGTTTTACATTTAAACACTAAATCAATTCATTTCGTAAAAGGGTTGCTTATTTCAAAAAACAGATATATTTTCCGTAAAATATATCTGTTTTTTACATTTCAATATATAATTTTCAGTTACTTAATTTTTCGCAACAATTCCCAGCCCTTCTCATAATCATCCAGGCTGTCAATCATAATCTCAAGCTGCTTTCTGTCTTTTTCCTTCTTGTCATTCCAAGTCTGCTGTATTTCTGCATATATTTTCAGGTTATGCTTTAATTTTTCTTCATCGGGATGTTTCTTATTGTCCACAAAGAATTGAACAACCCTGCTGGGCGGAGGAACAAAGCAGTCCTTTCCGTTTCTCCGATAAAATAGCCGATCCCAATACCTCATTTGATGATAAAACAGCAACTTCTTAATGATCTTCATAAATCATACCCCTCTTAGAACATGGACACCGGCGGCATCTGTATCACCGGCATCCAAACATAAACGAAACTCTGTCCTCTGCTTGCGAAAAATAAACCATAATGATACAATATTGACATTCTTTTTGACCGGAGGTACACCATGCCAAGAAATTTCAAAACCGCAAGACTCATAAACCATATGAAATCCACAGATGCCATGAAAGCTTTGGGCATCTCCCAGCCTACGCTCAGTGCGTGGGAGGGAGAACGCAAATCGCCATCCATAGAGAAGTTAGAGCACATGGCAGATGTGTACGGGGTGTCTACGGATTATCTTTTGGGAAGGATGGAAGAAGATACTTTCCCAGCCTCCCTGAATACTTCTCCTTCTTCTCTCCCTTCATCCTCCTCGCAGGGTTCTTCTAAGTTTTCACCGACTCCGGTTCCGAAAGAGAACCTGCTGATTCTTCACGGAAAACCGGTCTGGTGTAAGGAACATGGGTGGATGCTCGTCAATGCGATTGAGGGATGCTTTCTGCAGGTGGATGGAACAAAGATTGCCTTTTCTGAGATTGAAAATGGATTAGAGGTATATCTGACTGCTCCAGTGTTTGCAGAGGGTGCTGTGCCGGAAGCTGCACCACTGAAGCTGTCAGAGATTGCTGGTAAAGAAAAAATCTGGGTAGAGCAGATTTCCAAGGATGAAGTGCTGAGGGAGGAACTGAGAGGATGGTATCTCGTAAAAGAGCGGTTCGTGGAGAATGAGTTTGGGAACCGGTTTTATCTGGATGGATATGGCGTGAAGTGGTGGGGGTTTGATGAGATTTAAAAATTTGTATTGAAATCTGCTATGAAAAATGTTATATTAGATGCTAGAAAAAGATGCCGCCTATTGCAGACGGTTTGCCCTAGAATTAGTTGTTATTTCAGAAACAACCGCTATCCTTGGTCGGGGCGGTTGTTTTTCTGTTTCTTATCTTTTCTGTATGTCAAACATACTTTTTTTCAAAAAGTATGTTGTATGTAATGGCAGAGAGCTATGACAGTTCCCGCCACTGTGGCTATGACACCAATAATAGTATCCTGCTTTAGCAGGTTACATACTTCACGATCTCTTTCAAACATATCTTCGATATGTCCTTATTTTCCCTCATAGGCATCACCTCCGGAACACAAACATGCTTTTTTCAAAAGCATGTTGGAAGTGTCCGCATGATCTACTCACACGTTTGAAAGGCAAGACCGCCTGCCGTCTTAGGCAGCACCCATAGGTTTATTATATCAGAAACCTGGGAAGTTTCAATTACTATTTTTTATTTCCATCGCATACCTGCGGATTTCGTCCGTCTGCTCCTTTACGAAACGCAGTGCGCCCACATCATGGTCGAGTACCAGCTTCACCAGTTCCTCCGTCGGCTCCTCTATGTCTGCGAGCCTTTCCGGATGCAGGAAAAGGTATCCCTCCAGTCTCCTGCCTGTAAGCTCATCCCCGTCTGCCATCAGTTTATCCATTTTCGTTCTCTCCTCTCATCTCTTGCTGTTCTGCCGCCCCGATCACTAGGAGCCTCGCATCCTTTCCCACCCAGGACCTGCAGGTGGAAAGTGACACGAACCGGTACCTCCGGAAAAAATCTTCCAGGGAACACCGTTCCATCTCCTTCCTTACCTCCTCCCCTGCCTTCGTGGGATACAGGCTGCCGTTTAAGATCTTTTCCCCAGAGTCCCGGTACTCCTCCCAGTTCCCGGTATCCGTAAAGGAATAGAGCTCGGAGGCGGTCGTGGTCTGGATCACGGATACGATCTCATAACTCCGCTTTTCTTCCCCGAACCTGACTTTCATGTCCGGATGCTCCAGGTAATAGTCCTGCCCGGCATATTTATGGAGTGCGCCGAACATCCTGCCGCCATTGATGTTATGCCCGTAGATGAAGCAGTTGTCGCTTCCCGTGTCACAGCGGATGTCAAGGAAGGGGGTGCCGTAAAAGCTGTAGTTCCCGTCAAAGTCCCGGTGCAGGTAGTATTCGCTGTCGCCCTTCCTCTGCATGACCGGGTAGGATATGGTGGTCCCCCTGATCTTCAGCCACCCGATCCAGTCCGGGTTCGCCTCTTCCTTCTTTTTCTCCCTGCCCTTCTTGTCTTCCGGCAGGGAAGATGCGGCAGGGGCGGGAGCTGCCTCCCGTCCCGCCTCGGCCTCTGCCAGTTCCCCGAACCTCCCCTGTGCATCCCTGTCCTTCTGCCGGTCCACCCCGGCAAAATATCCTGCTGTCCCAATGAGGAGCAGGCAGGGGATGAGGCAGAAGATCAGCTTCTTCCTCCTGCCTTTCCGGCACGCATGGGCATCCCTGCCATCCGTGGCAGGGTGTCCCTTTGCGTCATGTCTCCTGTCTTTCATCGGCGTGCCCTCTTCTTCCGGAACACAGTCCCGGACCCTGCTGCTGCAAGCAGGAGAAGGGCTGCGGATGCCACAAGCGGCGTTGTCCTTCCTGTCTGCGGCACATGCGGCTTGTCCGTCTTTTCATCCGTCATGGTCACTTTCTGGAGCTTCCCGGTATCCTTTATCTTATATTTCACCGGCTTTGCGAGCTTGTATCCCTTTGGTGCTTCGGTCTCCCGGAAGGTATAGGTCTTTCCGACTGCCAGTTTCCCGGTGATGTCCACGCCGTCCTCTGTCGTGGAAAAGCCCATGACCTTTTCCCCTTTGCTGTCGAGCACTTCGATCCTGGCTCCCCGGAGCCCCTGTCCTGTGTCGCTGCCGATCTTGATCAGCCGGATCTTCGTCGTGTCATCCACCATGACGACTCTGTTTCCGTCCTGCATCACCATCTCGTCTCCCTGGTAGACCGCCACTGCCGTCTCCCCTGCTTCCCTCTCGGTCAGCTCGAAGGCGATGTCATCTGCCGTCACATAGCCGTCCGCCGGCCTTGTCTCCCGCAGGATGTACTTCTCATCATGGAACAGTCCCCTGACCACGAGGCTCCCGTCCCCGTCAAAGGATGGGGCCATGTTCTGGTACCCGAGGGATGACAGGCCGCTGCCGAACTTCACGGAATCCTTGTCCCCGGAAGTCCATCTTACGATCACCTTTTTATCCTTATCTAAGATCTGCAGCCTGCAGCCCTTTAACTCCTTGCTGCCCGTCACGGACTGCTTGCTGATGACGGT
>JAFVAA010000385.1 GCA_017476305.1 Lachnospiraceae bacterium | reverse complement strand
CGATACCAAGTGCCTGTGCAGCGATACCGATACGACCACCATCCAGAGTGTGCATAGCGATTGGGAATCCCTTGCCCTGAGGTCCAAGGAGATTCTCCTTCGGAATACGGCAATCCTGGAAAATCAGCTCATACGTAGAAGAACCACAGATACCCATCTTGTTCTCCTTCGTACCAAAGCTAAAGCCCGGTGTTCCCTTCTCCACGATAAATGCAGAGAAGCTCTTAACCTTTCTTCCACGCTTTTCTACGACATCCGTATAGGCAATGATGATATAAACATCTGCTACCTCACCGTTTGTGATGAAGCACTTAGATCCATTTAATACCCACTCATCACCATCTAAAACTGCCTTTGTCTGTACGCCCTGTGCGTCAGTACCTGCACCCGGTTCCGTCAGACCAAAAGCACCCAGCTTTTCACCATTTGCCAAAGGTACGAGATATTTCTTTTTCTGCTCCTCTGTACCATAGGTCAGAATCGGATCTGCACAAAGAGAGGTATGGGCAGATACGATAACGCCTGTCGTAGCGCAAGCCTTTGACAGTTCCTCCACACACATGATGTATGTTAAGATATCGGCTCCCTGTCCGCCATACTCCTTCGGAATCGGAATACCAAGGAAACCAAGCTTCTGCATCTTCTTTACGTTCTCCATAGGGAACATGTGCTTTTCGTCTACTTCCATTGCAAGAGGCTTTACTTCATTTTCTGCGAAATCACTAAAAAGCTTTCTCGCCATTTCATGCTGTTTACTTAATGTAAAATCCATGATTTCTTTTACCACCTTTCTTGATTTATATTACTGAGCGTCTACCGGAGTCTTTGTACGGTCTGCATTATATACATAGAATCCCTTACCGCTCTTTACACCTAAATTGCCGCCACGAACCATCTTACGAAGAAGCGGGCATGCACGATACTTGCTGTCACCTGTCTCATTATAAAGAACATCCATGTTGGCAAGGCAGATATCTAAACCGATGAAATCACCAAGCTCCAAAGGTCCCATTGGATGATTTGCACCAAGCTTCATAGCAGAATCAATTCCCTCGATATTTGCAACACCCTCCATCTTGATGAATGCAGCTTCATTGATCATAGGAATCAGGATACGGTTTACTACGAAACCTGCAGCTTCATTTACCTGTACCGGAGTTTTTCCAATTTCTTCTGAAATCTTAACGATAGAATCTACCGTCTCCTTCGGTGTGTTTACACCAGCGATAACTTCAATGAGCTTCATACGGTCTGCCGGATTGAAGAAATGCATACCGATCATCGGACGGGAAAGTCCGTTTCCAATCTCCGTGATAGAAAGGCTGGATGTATTAGATGCGAAAATGCAGCCTTCCTTTGCAATCTTATCCAGCTCGGAAAACGTATCCTTCTTTACCTTCATATCCTCGAAAGCTGCCTCTACGATGAGGTCGCAGTCTTTGCAAAGATCTTCCTTTAATCCCGGAGTGATCTTAGCAAGGATAGCGTCTACCTTCGCCTGATCCATTTTTCCTTTTTCTACTAATCTGGCATAGCCTTTGGCAATCTTGTCCTTTCCACCTTCTGCCCATTCCTGTTTGATATCGCAAAGAGCCACCTCATATCCGTCTGTCATGGCAAATGCCTTTGCAATACCCTGTCCCATTGTACCTGCACCAATTACTCCTACCTTCATTTCACTAACCTCCTGTTTTTTATTTCTTTTACTTCATAAAAGATTTTCTGATATTCTGAAATTTCCACATATAATGCAGCAATCCATTTTGCGGAAATTATTTACTGCATAAACAAAATATATCTATATAGAAAACTATATATACGAATCGGCAAAAACAAATTTAGAAAAAAACGCAAACAAGGCAGACAGGATTTCTCCTGCCCACCCACTTTTTTATTTGTTCTGGAAATCTACAACCTTCTTTTTCTCCTCCTTTGGAGCTAAGAAGTTCCCCATTCCGGCCTTCTGATCCTCTGTCTCGAAGCAGGCACCGAAAAGCTTCTCCTCAATCACGAGTCCTTCATCAATATCTACCTGTAAACCGTCATTGATTGCCTTTTTACAGTTGCGGACTGCAATCGGAGCATTTGCAGCAATCGTCTGTGCTAATTTCTTAGCAGCTGCCATTAAATCCTCCTGTGTCTCATGTACAGCATTTACCAGTCCGATGCGATACGCTTCTTCTGCCTTGATATTTCTTGCGGAATAAATTAACTGCTTTGCAATCCCTACACCTACAGTTCTCGCCAGTCTCTGCGTACCACCAAATCCAGGGGTAATTCCAAGACCAACCTCAGGCTGTCCAAACATAGCATTCGCTGAGCAGATACGAATATCACAGCTCATGGAAATCTCACAGCCGCCACCAAGTGCAAAACCATTCACTGCAGCAATGACAGGAACCGGAAGTGTCTCTAACTTACGGAATACATCATTTCCCTTCTTTCCAAAAGCCTCACCCTCAGCCTTTGTCAGTGTACTCATCTCTCCGATATCAGCACCAGCCACAAAAGATTTCTCCCCTGCACCGGTTAAAATCACGCAGCGAATCGTATCTAAATCAATCGCATCAAGCGTTGCATCCAGTTCATCCAGAACCTGGCTGTTTAAAGCATTTAAAGCCTTTGGACGATTGATTGTGATGGTAGCCACTGCACCATCTGTCTCATATAAAATGAATTCTGCCATTTGTATAAATCTCCTTCATTGATAATAAATAATTCTTCCTCAGATATTGCATCTTCCCCAAGGGTAAGAACACCTGCGTTTTACGAATTTAATGAATTTCTTCGAAACTCTTTATTCCTTCTCCACAATCGTAGAGCATCCCATACCACCACCGATACACAGGGTAGCAAGTCCTTTCTGACCAGACTCTAACTGGTGAAGAAGTGTTACTAAGATACGGCATCCTGAAGCTCCTACAGGATGTCCAAGTGCAATAGCTCCACCCTTCTTATTTACCTTTGACATATCGAAGTTCAGATCCTTTGCAACTGCTACAGACTGTGCAGCGAAAGCCTCATTTGCTTCTACGATATCAATATCATCAATCGTAAGACCTGTCTTTTCAAATACCTTCTTTGTAGATGCAACCGGTCCGACACCCATGATTTTCGGATCTACACCGCCAAGTGCACCTGCTACGAAAGTAGCCATAGGAGTGACACCTAATTACTTTGCCTTCTCCTCGCTCATTACAACAACTGCTGCAGCACCGTCATTGATACCGGAAGCATTACCAGCGGTTACGACACCACCCTCTTTACCAGAGCAGCATTTTAATTTAGAAAGAGACTCTGCTGTCGTTCCAGGACGTGGTCCCTCATCCTTGTCGAAGATGACCGGCTCTTTCGTCTTACGATCTACACCGGTCTGAACCGGTACGATCTCTGCATCAAATCCACCGTTATTGATAGCAGCCTCGCACTTCTGCTGGCTGTTTGCAGCGAACTCATCAAGCTCCTCACGAGTAAGCTTCCACTCATCTGCTACATTTTCTGCTGTAATCATCATGTGATACTGATTAAATGCATCCCAAAGTGCATCATTCACCATCGTATCAATGAGCTTTCCATTGTTCATACGATATCCGAAACGTCCCTGCATCATAGCGTAAGGAGCCATGGACATATTCTCCATACCACCTGCTACTACGATATCCGCATCTCCTGCCTGAATCATCTGTGCAGCCATATTTACACAGTTAAGACCGGAACCACAAACCACATTTACAGTTACTGCTGGTGTTGTAATAGGCAGTCCCGCCTTGATGGAAGCCTGACGAGCCACGTTCTGTCCAAGTCCCGCCTGAATGACACAACCCATATATACATGATCCACCTGATCTGCCGGAACATTTGCTCTTTTCAGAGCCTCTTTGATTACGATAGAACCAAGCTCTGGTGCCGGAGTCTTACTGAGTCCTCCCCCCATCTTACCAATCGCAGTACGGCAAGCGCCTGCTATAACAACTTTCTTACCCATAACTTAAAATCCTCCTTTATATTAATTATTTATTACGCTCGTGTTTCATAATATATCAAAATAGCTAATAAAGCAAGCGTTTTTCTTGTAAAATTTGTTAAATTTGTGACAATTTTTGTCAATTTGTTAATTTTAAGGATAAAAATGGAAAAAATCTGTCGATATAATATTTTATTGCTAAAATCCAACGGAAAAGCTCTTGTGTTTCTGCAATCTTCACGATATAATAGTCGCAAAAGCAGAACCAAATAGGAAATCGCAGGCTTTCGAGGGTTTTGCTTTCGATAATGACAAGTATGGTATATTATAATTTTGCAGAATCAGCATATCATTTCAAATATTTCCAAAAGGAGGGATAAGATATGAGCGACAAAGAAATCATCAAAGTAACGATTGAAGAATTTGGCAGGCTGCAGGACTATATGCAGGATGCTGATAAAAATACCAACGGATATCAGGCTATGCTAAAACGATATATTGAGTTAAAGGCAATCTTAACAGCACTGGAAGTGAATGTAGTGGAGTTAGACCGTATCAAAGCGGTATGATAAATCAATAGGAACACAAAATGAAATTATTTTTGTCGTTCACTATAAAAATATAAAGAAAAGAGGTAAACACATGGACTTTAAACAAATGTATCAGGACAAATTAACAACTGCAGACGAAGCAGTAAAGGCAGTAAAGGATGGAGACTGGGTGGATTACGGATGGTGTACCGGAACACCGGTGCTTTTAGATGCTGCGATGGCAAAAAGGCTCCCGGACCTTCACGACATCAATTTCCGCGGTGGAATCCTGATGTGGCAGCCGGAAATCTTTAAAATCGACAATCCTGCCGCTCATATGACATGGAACTCCTGGCATATGAGCGGTATTGAGAGAAAGGCAATCGCACAGGGCTTTTCTTTCTATGCCCCGATCCGCTACTCCGAGCTTCCGCGCTATAACAGAGAGCTTTCCACCCCATCGAGAGTCATGATGATTCAGGTAGCTCAAATGGACGAGCACGGCTTCTTCAACTTCGGGCCAAATGCTTCCCACCTCGCAGCAGTCTGCGAACGGGCAGAGGTCATCATTGTAGAAGTAAATAAAAATATGCCACGCTGCTTAGGCGGCTTCGAAGAGGGCGTACATATCAGCAAGGTCGATATGATCATCGAGGGAGAAAATCCTGCGATCGCAGCCATGGGAGCTGCTGCTCCTGCCACGGAGGTAGATAAAAAGGTAGCCAAATACATTGTAGACGAAATCCCGGATGGTGCCTGCCTGCAGCTTGGAATCGGCGGTATGCCGAATGCGGTCGGTTCTCTGATTGCAGAATCTGATTTAAAGGATTTAGGAGTTCATACAGAGATGTACGTAGATGCCTTCGTAGACATCGCAAAAGCCGGAAAGATCACAGGGCAGAGAAAATCCATTGATAAAGGACGGCAGGTCTATGCTTTCGGTTCCGGCACCCAGAAGCTCTATGATTATTTAGACAATAACCCGGAGTGTATGAGTGCACCGGTAGACTATACGAACGATATCCGTCAGATTTCCGCGCTGGATAACTTTATTTCCATCAATAACGCAGTAGACATCGACCTCTATGGTCAGGTCAATGCGGAATCTGCCGGCACGAAACAGATCAGCGGTGCAGGCGGACAGCTGGATTTCGTACTGGGAGCCTATCTGTCAAATGGCGGAAAATCCTTTATCTGTATGTCCTCTACCTTTACGACAAAGGACGGTACCATAAAGTCCCGCATCCGCCCTACCCTGGCAGACGGTTCCATCGTTACGGACACCCGTGCAAATGTCCACTATTTCGTGACAGAATACGGTATCGTGAACCTGAAAGGACTTTCTGCATGGCAGAAAGCAGAAGCCATCATTTCTGTAGCACACCCTGATTTCAGGGATGAGCTGATAAAGGAAGCAGAAAAGATGAATATCTGGAAAAAGAGCAATAAACGATAGACACTTCTGACGACTATTAAAAGCTTTACAAAAAAGAGAGCTTCTGACAAATCTTAGAAGCTCTCTTTTTCATGCCAATACTCTCTGCTGTATCTTTTCACTTCCTGCAAAGACTGGATGAAGCAGAATAGCAGGATGGAAACGCACTCTCTTTCCATGTGGAATAACACCACAGCTCCTTCTGATTCCCATCTGCTGTCTGATAACAGTATTTTCCATTTTTATTTTTTAATTTAATCCGGTATCCGTCCCCGGACTTCTTCGCAGATACGATTTTCACCTTATAGCTGTATTTATATTTGTCCTTTTTCTCCTGATATTCATAATATTTCGCATAGTTTTTCGTAAATGTCACATAAAATGCCGGTTTTCCATCTCCCACCATCGAATTCGAAGACCATTTTCCCTTTAAAAACCGTACAGCCGCCTTACCGGCTGCAGCCTCCACAGGCAGTTCAGAGTGTAAAATCATCGTAGCAGCGATGAAAAGGCAGAGTCCCACTGCCAAAAGTCGTTTCCATCCTTTTTTCATTTTCTTATCCTTTCTTTCCTCTTTTTTTACTCATCTAATCTTCCTCTCTCTTTCCTCTT
>JAFVAA010000384.1 GCA_017476305.1 Lachnospiraceae bacterium | reverse complement strand
TATACAGATATTTATATTTCCGAATTTAATTTGCTGTAAAACTGCGGTCGGAGGGAAAGTTAATTTGATGCATGACAATCTTACATCGACCCTACCCCTGCCCCGGAAACCGGTGAAACAATAGGACATCTTTACAAAGATGACAAATACACCACTCCGATTAAGACCGACAGCATCAAAATCTATGCAAATGGCGGAACTGTGACAAAGAATAATGAAAAAACAAATTACAAATCATATTCTTTATATACTGATATCCTGGCATCTTATAAATACTGGACGGATACAAGTGGAAAATACCAGACTGCCACGGGAAAGGTGATCGTAGGAATTGCAAAAACAGATGACAGGAGCAAGCTGACTTTTGCAAAAAATGGAAGTATTGTGGATGCAGATGCCGCAAAGATCGCCAGTGCATCGATTAAAAACGGGCAGATTACTGTGACAGCGAAATCACAGTCCGGGACTGTTTATCTCTGGGTCATGGACACCGGGGATGCAGGAGCCTATACCTGCTGTCCGGTCACGGTGAAAATGGCACCGACTGCGCTTTATACCTACCAAATACCGAATGCAGTATATGGAACTACGGCAAAGTACACAAAAGCATCTGTAGATGTATCGGATGCCGTGGATGTATACGTATATCCAACTTATAAGGAAAAGAAGGATGTAAAGAAAACAGAGGATGCCACCTATACTGCTGTAGTGGAGGATAAAGCAAAAGATTACTTTACGGTCACAAAATCAGCCACAGACCCTTATAAGTTTACGGTCAGGGCTGTTAGACTGAAAGACAATAAACAGGTATCTGGAAAGATTATCATTCAATGCGCCCAGAACGGAAAAAAAGTGAATTTTACGGCAACTGCAGTCAACGGAGTGAAGAAGGTGGGATTTGCAAATCCGTCTGGAATAACATTGGACAGTGCTACAGACACTATAAAGATTTCTGCATCTAAAACTGCAAAAGTAAGTGGATCAGCAGCACTACAGCTTGAAAAAGTATCATCATCCTATGCTACTACCGATTCACCAAAAATATATGTTATGGGAACGGCAGACGGGTATGATGCAGCAAAATTTGCAGCCGGCACGGTCAGCATTAAAAATATTCCGTCCACCGCACAGAAGAAAATCACTGTATCCATCAGTAGTGATAAGAAATCCGTGACCGTTTCCGCAGCCAAAGGTGCTTCAGCAGGGATTACAACATATTTTCTTCTGGTCTATAATACAAGTGATACGGCAGAGAAAAAAGGATACAAAGTTTTTTCGGTGACTACGGAGTAAAGAACGAGGGTGAAAAGCATGAGTAGTTTTTTACAGGAAATGATTGATGAAGATAATAGGGAGTGTGCAATAAGGCTGTTAAATTAAACAAATTAACAAATGAGGAAATTGCAAAATGTCTAAGTATGCCAATATAGGAAGTGGATCAACTTATGGAAGAATTAACCAGACGATGAATGAGTAAATTTTTCTATTGGAAATATCCGGATCATAGATTGCACTAAACAGCGAACTTGCAGATTTTCTCTGCGTAGAAATGAGGTGTGTCAGATGGCACACCTTTTTTAATCGAGTAAGGGGGATTTTCCTTCCCTTACTCGATTGGGGAACAGGAGGGGATTCTTTCTGTATCCAGTGCTTTCGGCATAGGAAAAATAGTATTTTTGTCAGAGAGAAAATTGATTGCAGTAGAAAAAAGCTATGTTAGAATGTAGGAAAGAATAATTTTACCATAAACTGATTGGAGGGAATAAAATGGAGTATACAATAAAGTTTTCTTGGGATGAAGAAGCGTGTGTTTGGATTGCAACAAGTGAAGATATCCATGGTTTGGTGTTAGAGTCAGGATCTTTTGATGCTTTGATTGAAAAGGTAAGATATGCTTTGCCGGAACTATTAGAATTAAACCATGAAGCAAAGGAAAAGAAAATACACTTTTTAACAGAAAGAGAGATGGAGGTATACGCATAATGGCAGAATATGAGAAAAAAGTTCGGAAAATATTGAAAGATAATGGATGTTCTTTTGTAAGACATGGGAAAGGAGATTTTGATTATACAAAATGGCAGAGCACTTATTTTGGTAAAATAAAGCCGGAAGAGTTTAATGAAGCAGCGGCAAGATATGCAAAGGATTATCCATATACGGGTAATGCAGAGGTTATTTTGTAAATTGCAGAAGAATTAAAATTATTGGTATTTGCCTAAAAAATATTATAATC
>JAFVAA010000383.1 GCA_017476305.1 Lachnospiraceae bacterium | reverse complement strand
GTTTGCACCGTAGCACTTCGCACAAATACCAATGTGCGACCTGCAGTTTAAAATATTACGAATCCTTATCTTTGCCTTATCTCCGGCATCCACGACCTGCTTCGTATTTACAATGCGCGCTGCACGCTTTGGCGTAATCATATGGTTTTTCTTTACAATCAACTCTCCATTATCATCATAAATATCCTCACAGGAGAATCTTCCGGTAATGCGCTCCTCTAAACGCTCAATGGTTTCCTTTCCTTCCATGAAGCTGCTTACCTCCATGCCCGGAATGAAATCCCTTCCTTCGCAGCAGTCCGTCTCATGAATGATCAGCTCCTGTGATACATCCACCAGACGACGGGTTAAATATCCGGAATCGGCTGTACGAAGTGCTGTATCGGAAAGTCCCTTTCTGGCACCATGCGCGGAAATGAAATACTCCAAAACGTCCAGTCCTTCACGGAAGTTGGATTTGATCGGAAGCTCGATGGTTCGTCCCTGTGTATCTGCCATCAAACCACGCATACCTGCTAACTGCTTAATCTGTGCATTCGAACCACGGGCTCCGGAATGCGCCATCATATAGATATTATTGTATCTGTCCAAACCGCCTAAAAGTGCGTCTGTCAGCTTTTTATCCGCTGCATTCCATGTGTTGATGACGGATTTATAACGCTCCTCCTCCGTCAAAAGACCTCTCTGGAATTTACGTGTAATCACACCGACCGTTTCATCCGCATCTGCTAAAATCTGCTTTTTCTCCTCCGGCACCGTCATATCAGAAATGGATACTGTCATAGCTGCACGGGTAGAATATTTATAGCCAAGTGCCTTGATGTTATCCATCGTCTCTGCTGTTCCTGTCGCGCCATGCGCATTGATACATTTTTCCAGAATCTGCTTTAGTTCCTTCTTTCCTACGAGGAAATCGACCTCGGGAACCATGAAATTCTCATCCCTTGAGCGGTCTACAAAGCCCAGATCCTGTGGAAGAATCTCATTAAACAGGAAACGTCCTAACGTAGATTCGATTATTCTGCTTTCCTTCTCTCCCTGCGCATTTATTCCGGTTCTTCTGACTTTGATTTTCGCATGGAGTGCCAGTTCTTTATTTTCATATGCTAAAATTGCTTCATTTACTGATTTAAAAAACTTTCCCTCACCCAGCGTTCCCGGTCTTTCCTGTGTCAGATAGTAAATACCGAGCACCATATCCTGCGAAGGAACCGCAACCACACCACCGTCTGAAGGCTTTAGGAGGTTGTTCGGCGACAGTAAAAGGAAACGGCACTCTGCCTGTGCTTCCACGGAAAGTGGGAGATGCACAGCCATCTGATCTCCATCGAAATCGGCATTAAATGCAGTACATACCAACGGATGCAGCTTAATCGCTTTTCCTTCTACCAGAATCGGCTCAAATGCCTGAATACCCAATCTATGAAGCGTAGGGGCACGGTTCAACATTACCGGATGCTCACGAATGACATCCTCCAGTACATCCCATACCTCCGTCTTTAGCTTCTCTACCATTTTCTTTGCCTGTTTAATATTATGCGCAGTTCCGTCTGCGACAAGCTCCTTCATCACAAAAGGCTTGAAAAGCTCGATTGCCATCTCCTTTGGCAGTCCGCACTGATAAATCTTTAACTCCGGTCCTACGACGATAACGGAACGTCCGGAATAATCCACACGCTTTCCTAAAAGATTCTGACGGAAACGCCCCTGCTTTCCCTTTAACATATCAGAAAGAGATTTCAGCGCACGGTTTCCGGGTCCCGTAACCGCACGTCCACGACGACCATTATCAATCAGGGCATCTACTGCCTCCTGAAGCATTCTCTTTTCATTTCGCACGATGATATCCGGTGCACATAGCTCTAAAAGTCTCTTTAAACGATTGTTTCTGTTTATGATTCGACGATACAGATCATTCATATCGGAGGTAGCAAATCTGCCACCATCCAGCTGTACCATCGGACGCAGATCCGGCGGAATGACCGGGATCACATCCATTACCATCCACTCCGGACGATTTCCGGATTCGCGGAAAGCTTCTACTACTTCCAGACGCTTGATGATCC
>JAFVAA010000382.1 GCA_017476305.1 Lachnospiraceae bacterium | reverse complement strand
GGATGAGGAAAATATAGCGGAGTATTTCAGGTGTTTTGGGTGCATATACCGCTCAGCGGGAGTTGCGGAAGGTGAATTCCAATGGAAAGCAGCTATGACGTACTGCATCTCTAAATATAAGGATCAGAGTGCTATTTTTGAGTATTTGAAGGAGGATCTGGGCGATGAGTTTGACTGCCGCAAATATGTTAGACACACCTTTGGGCGGGAAATGAATGGAAAGCTCGGCAATTTCTGTGAGACCTGCCCGATTGGGAAGCCGGGTGCGGAGCGTGACCTTGTGCGGGAATATAGTCTTTTAGCCCGTCTTGCCTGCATGGACAGTAAGGAAAGGGATCGCCTGCTTGACGGCGTTGAGCAGCCGCTCTTTTCCTGTTTAGTGAACCTGAACAATAATTCCTTTTATGGCAGCAGCCGGCTCGATATGCCCTGCGTCGTACCTGTTCCCCAGATCATATGTGAGATCCTGGCTGAAACAGATTACGATGATTTTTTTAGCGAGTATCCGGCAGAGAAGCTGACGGAGGAAGTGCTGAACAGGATACAGATCATGGCTGGCAGGGATATCCCTGTTTTCCGGGAGCCGGCAGGAAGAGAGATCATGCAGAATTATCTGGGAAAAGCATTATATTCTGCCAGTCCGTGCAGCGGGGAAGAACTGGAAGCCTTTGTGCGGATGCATTGTGATGCTCCGATGGGAGAGCCGGAGGTCATCGATTTTGCAGAAGAGCTGAAGGAGATCCGGGGAGGATCAACGGACTATCCTGATAGGCAAGAGACCTTGGCAGCCGAAGATCCTCCTGCATCAGAGGGAAAGGAGGGTTTTTCGGCTGAAGTACCGACGGAGAATGGCATTGTGCAGGGCGTTGATGGAGAAAAAGATTCTGCAGATCCAGATCCACGACGAAAAGGGGTGAAACGACCTGCGCCGGATGGTGCAGAGCCCCGGCTGGAAGATTATCCGTACTTTAACGCACAGGTCAAGATGACGAACGGTGCTGTATTCACCGCAGCGGATCATATCGAGAGCTTTCCACTTTCCAAGAGGCGCTATATCGTGCCTTTTGCGGCAAACGAGGATGGGAATGTGATCGTGCACCATGAGATCCCGGCTGCCCTTCTGGACAAGATGATCGATGTATCTGCAGGGACCGGGCAGGCGGAAAGTGAGCTGAGTGCCCTGGAAGCAAAGGTCAGGAAGGATTCCTGTGCCGCTGTTGAGGTCGTATGGGTGCCGGAGCAGGAGAGATATATCCTTTTGCTATGGAATGCAGCGAACAGGCGGTATGACTATGTGCCCCTGATCGGCAAAAAGGACGGGCAGCTCCATACAGTCCCGTATGAGATCCGGCAGTTCCTCTGTTCTGATAAGAGGAAGATCATATGCTACCAGCCGTACCTGCTCTGCGGCATTTCGGGGCTTTATTACAGATACCTGGAAACAAAGAATGTGCATTCCATTTATACGATCAACCGTGTCCTTATGAGGGAGGCCGGCTGTCTGATGGAAGATGTCTTTTCGTCGTTCTTCTATGGTGCATCAAAGAAGATCCTGGATGAGAAAAAACGGTATGAGGATTGGTATGGCAGGGATAATGTGCTGCTTTCCCATATGCCGTTCTACGATTATATCATGAAGCAGCAGTATTCCTATGCCGGAGCAGTGGGAAAGAGCGGGCTTTGTGCCTCACAGTATCATAAGGATCTTATGTACGGGTATTCCTATCTGGCAGCAGGTGTCTATCCGTCCAGGCAGGGTGCCATGTTTCGGCTTGGACCGGACGACCATATAGAGTTTTTTAAGCCTATGGAGCCATGCATCAGCTATATTCCGAGTTATATCATGGAGTTCACGTTCATGAACGTGGATGAGGATATCGATGTAAGGGCGGAAGACAACATAAGGAACAATCAGAAGGCGCGGCGCTTATTGCTGAAGGAGATGGCGAAGATGCCGGCTCCGTGGTATCATACGGGGTTAAAACTCCTGTATATGGATGACTACCGTGTAGTGTTCTTTGTAAGCCACAGATACAGGTCGGTGCATAAGACAGACGTATCCAGGATACTGATGCATGAAACATACCGGTATAAGATCCCGTCCAACAGACTGTATGCGAAGTTTTGGGGTACCGGAATGAATGTCGTGAGATACATCAACCGTCATTAGATGGATAACCTGAAACTTTTCAGAACAGATTTCGTCTTATAGGATAAAAGGAGGGAATTTGCCTATGAAGAAATTATCACAAATCATATTTATGTTATCGCTGTTGCTGATCGCCGCATGTGGACAAAAAGATGATAATACAGACATTGGAGATCAATCGGCAAATCAGGCAGATAGGGTTGTCCAGGCAAGCATCACGCAGATGGAGGGGAACCTGATCTATGTCGAGCCTGTTCCGGGATCATGGGAATTGCAGTCCTCGAGCAGTTTTTTGCTGTCGGCTGACCTGATTGAAAAAGGCACGGATTATGATATCGGGTCTGTGCTCGAGATCACATATGATGGAAAGATACAGGAAACATGGCCGGCAAGGTTTGAGAACATAGAAAAGGTGGTTGTATCTGGCGATACCCTGCCCGATGTTGATTTTAGGGCGCAGTACATCAGGACAAACGGTTATTTGGATGGCGAAGAATACCCGAAGATCTTTTGGATCTCAACAGCCAAAGAACTGAAAGAATACTATGAGGTAAATAAGGAAAAGTATGATCTTGAAAGCAGGGCGAATCCATATTCCGAGGAAACGATCGGCTTTACAGATGCAATAAAAAACTATGATGAGCATTTCTTTGAGGAGAATGAAGTCATTTTTGTTCGGCTGGAAGAAGGCAGCGGCTCCATGCAGCATGAAGTCACGGAAGTCAGGGTGCTGCCGCCGCAGGTAGATGGAAAACAATATGCCATCCAGCCGGTGGTGGAGCGATTGGTACCACAGGTTGGAACGGCTGACATGGCAGAATGGCATATCATTATTGAAGTCAGTAAAAAATTTGGCTCGGAGGCATCGGTACTGGAGAGACCGGTTATTATTGATATGGAGCCCCAGATAATACCGAATGAAATGGTAAATGCTGATGTTGCATCAGTGGTAGGTCCGTATGGACAGATCTCGGTATCCATTCCTGAGACATGGAACGCAGAAACTTATCCGGTTGACAGCGGGGAGATGACGGTAGGTTTGTACGGGTTGTTTTTGTATCCCAAAGATGCAAAAGAGGGGCATATCGAACTGTTTTATGCTGACAGCTTTGGAGTATGCGGGACCGGTCTTTCCCAGGAAGAGATCACGCTTGCAGGGGACTCCGCCTACATGGGTACATATGATAACAATGAACATTGGAATTTTATCACGTATGGCGGTGCAAATACAAAAATAGTGGCAACACATTCCGATTGTGACTCATGGACGGATGAAGCCTGGGAGGAGGCACTTTCCATCCTTGATACGGTCAGGCTCGACAAAAGCAGGGCGAATGGCGGTGCCGGGCAATACATCCCTGAGTCAGAAAATGATACGATAGCGGTCATTATGAGTGTGAGCAATGTAACACCTGGCGGCGCTACGGTCCACATTCGCCAATATGACAGGAAAGATGCCAGGGAATTATTATATGGAGAAGGGTATCTTATGGAAAGGCTTGAAGGATCTACATGGATAGAAGTTCCGCGGATCATTGAGAATGGCGCTTTTACAGATGAAGGCTATTCCATTCCCACAGAGGGTGAAGCAGTGATAGAAACGAATTGGGAGTGGATGTATGGGAAATTGACACCGGGAACATACAGGATCACGAAAACGGTATGGGACGGCAGCAATGAAGGAGGACATGACAACATCCCGGCATATCCCTTAAAGGCTCAGTTTTATCTTGCGGGATGACAGCGGAACGGAAACCGAAACACGGCAGAATTTGATAATAGTCAGCATTACATAAGGAAGTCACGAAGGACGGCGGATCATCTTCTTTGTTTATGTGATCTGCCGTTATATTTTTCATCGTACTCAGACAGCATTGTTCTTAACTCGGCCAGAGTCTCTTCTGTGGTACGTTCTATCTCATCTTCTGAATGCGTATAATAGAATGACGGTGGAAACAGGGAAAATCCTGTTTCATTCCAGTAATACCATTCGGAATCAATATGTCTAAGTCTGATCCGGAAATAAATCTTGTAGAATACACCAACCAAAAATCCGAATATGCGCCGCATACTTTACACCTCATATAACCATGTAATTATAAATACTCTATAATTGCAACTATTTTACTCAGATAATAGAAATAATACAAGAGTATTTATGAAAAAAAGGTAAGCGGATATGATAAAGTATGATCGATTATGGGTGACGATGAAGGAAAAAGGAATCACGCAGTATGACCTTTACACCCGGTACGGTATTAGCAATCCCCAGCTTGACCGGCTGAGGCACAACAGGAATCTGGAGGTCAATACCATCGATAAGCTCTGTAAGATCCTGCATTGCAGGGTGGAGGATGTCATGGAATTCTATGATGAGGAAACGGATTGTCCGTGATATCGGTTTATGGCAGAACATCAGGTTAGAATTAACAGCCTGACGCATAAACAGCTTGTGCAGGCTTCTCTTTATCACAGATATACTATTTTCATGCTTTACTGATATTGGTAGGCTTATGTGAAATTTTGAATCACTCACATCGTAGGATCTAATGCCAATTGTTTTCAATGATTTTTCAATGTGAGGGTTTTTCTCTTGCAATTTCCTTTTTCCCCTTTTATAATAAAGACATGAATTGTTTTAACCTCTTAATGAGCCTGAAAGTTGGCTGTTTGGTATGTAAATGCTTGAAGAAAGCCTGAGCAGGAATGAGAGGGTTGGAACACTAAAATTATCATATGGAAGTAACCGATAGGGAATGTCTTTTGAGGCAGTCCCTTTTTTGTTGCCTCCGTGTGTTGAACTGATAAATATAAAATGCCGTAAGGCGGAAAGAGAGGTAGGAATGGATAAGGAATGTGTGCAGCAAAAGCTGGAAAGGTACAAGAACGTGGTATGCGTGTTCAGCTATGAGCTTGCAATGCTGTCCATGGCTGCGGAACATGCCCAGAAAGGGTACCTGACAGATGCAGGGATTGTTGTGTCCGCTATGCAGAACGCTGACAGAATGCGGACTGCATACCTGGAGGCGAGGAAAGGAGTCGGTCTGTCTGAAAAAGGGGCTTTTGTGGCCTTTACCGAAGATCATTTTTTTACAGACTTTCGCCTGCGCAATGGCAGGCTGGAGGGCTGCCTGGCCTCGGTGGAACGTATTGCCGGCAAGTGGAACATAAGGCATCTGCCCACGCAGGAAGAAGCGATACGGTATGAGGTGGGAGTGTACTGTCTCATGCATGCAGGTGGCGCGCAGGCGGTCTTCACGATACTGAAGGCGGAGGAAGAAATGCCGGTGCCTGAACCGAAGAAAAAGGGGCTGCGGAAAGTAACTTCGGGCATACGCAATCTGGTGTCCGGAAAAAAGAAAAAATTAAGGAAATCCGCATAGGAT
>JAFVAA010000381.1 GCA_017476305.1 Lachnospiraceae bacterium | reverse complement strand
TAGGTGGTATCATCTTTCGTGTATTCCACGTGATAAACGGTTTTATCACTGGTAAGATAAACCATTCCGAGGTGGGTGATGGCTGCCCCCTTTGGTATCTTTACGAGCATTTCAT
Source organism: Lachnospiraceae bacterium (assembly GCA_017476305.1). GTDB lineage: Bacteria > Bacillota > Clostridia > Lachnospirales > Lachnospiraceae > Butyribacter. The sequence goes on along the minus strand of JAFVAA010000381.1, from coordinate 2,468 downwards.
TTTCTGCATTTTCCACATCCTCTGCCTTATACAGCTTTGTGGCTTTTTTCACCGTCTGTGTTTTCACCGCAGGATTGGAAGCAGCGGCAAGATAAACACAGTCGCTGTAGTAGTTCGTGCCATTTACTTTCGTATAGGCACGTACTGCGTAGTAGTAGGTGCGGTTCACTGCCCGTTTCGTATCGGTAAAGGTAATGGTCTTATTGGTTTTGATCGTTCCAATCTTCGTATAGGCAGTTTCGTTCAGCGTTTCCTTTCGGTAAATAATATAGCCTGTCGCCGGACTGCGCTTTGACCACTTTAAGACTACTTTTTTCTGCTCCGTAGTTGCGTTTTGTGCCAAATTCAACACATATTTCGGAATGATCTTGAAGGTTCTGCTGTTCCTTCCGGAAAAATCGTTAATACCAATAATGGTAGCAGTAGCGGTCCCGATTTCCGTATTATTACTGTATGTAAGCAGATAATCCGTTCCCTTTTTCAGGGTTTTTCCTTTATAAGTAACCTTTACTGCAGGCTTTTTTTCCTTTTTGTTATAAATCTGTTTTGTGATGGCGGCAATCTTTGCTCCGGAAATATCCGTGCCATTGGCAGCATCGGGTGTCGTATTGTCTGTATACCAAAAATTGCAATCTACGGAGCCACTGATTCCATTTATTTTTCCAGCACTGCTGTACTGCCAGAATTCATAGTTCCCTGTGTATGTGGTCTTCGTAGTATAGTTCGCCAACCAGATCTTATAGTCCTTTTCTAACTCTGCTCCATTGATCCGGTTTGCGAGATCTGATTTATTCGAATAGATCATAGGCGTATAGCCTGCCGCTTTGATCGTGCTGCAGAAAGCTCTGCATAATTTCGTAGATTTGGATTTCGAAAGATTTGCCTTTAGAAGTCGTCCGTTTGCATTTGTCGAAGGTTCAAAATCATAGGCAATGGGGAGCGTGATCTTAAAATCCTTTGCCTGTTCGATACAGAAGGCGGCTTCGAGGGATGCTTCCTCCTCTGTAATGGCTTCGGTATAAAAATAAAGTCCAATCGGAAGTCCGGCGCTTATGGCACCCTGCGCATATGTACGAAAATTTTTATCAAGGTTCAGAGTACCTGTACTGTAACCGCGATAACCAAGCCTTAGTATCACGAACTGGACACCGGACGCTTTTACCTTTGCCCAGTCAATCGTACCCTGGTGATAAGAAACATCAATTCCTAAAAAAATGTTTTTTCCACTTTGTATGGTGTTATGCGTGTAGGTGGAACCGGTAAATGGGTTTTTTCCTGTCGCCGGGGAACCTGTGCCGGAAGTGCTGGCAGGTTTCGGGGTAGCGGTGGGTTTCGGGGTAGCAGTGGGTATTGGAGTGGTGGTAGGTAATGGGGTAGTTTCTGCGGGCATTGTGGTGCTGTCTGTGGCCGTAGAAGTAGCGGCACCCGCTGTACCAAAACCGGATAGGATCATCGAAAGTGTGAAAAAAACGGATAACAGAAATTTTACTGACCTTTGCCTCATATAAGCTCCTCCTTAAATTCCATATTTATATACTCACTAAGGAACTGGCCTGCCGTTTCGTTAGTGAACCCGCGTCAGCCTGGTTTTGTTATAGTATAGAAATAACATGTCGGATTTGTGTCATAAGTGTTACTATTCATGGTCGTTTCTTAGTGAGTTAAAAATACATAAAATTTCAGGAGAGATCAGCCGATATAATAGGAAAGAATCTTTATTTATATGGAACGAAAAATATTTTTATCCCTTGTAGTACAGAACATTGTCCGGGATGAAAATGATACGCAGCAGAAGGATTAAATTTCGTTAGTGAGTATATATATTGAGACTGTAATTATCTACAGCTGACAAGGAGGTTAGCCTATGTATGATATGGAAATCATGAAAATGCAGAAAGCAAATGGTGGGGAACAGGGTGTAAAGGGGCGGGAAAGCTCCGCTCCGGCAAATACTTCGAAAGCGGCGAAGGCAAATATTTCGAGAGCAGCGAAGGCAAATACTCCGAAAGCAGCGAAGGCAGATGCTGTGGATGGTGCAGCCTCCGGTCAAAGGTCAAAGGATACCGCTCTATATGGTGCAGAGGCTGATTTTGCGGTTTCCGGCAGGGCGGCAGAGGTGGCTGTGGAGATGCGCTCTTATTGGCTTCTGGAGCAGGAGGCAGAGCTAAAGGAAAGCTCATTTCTCACACAGACGGAGGAAAAGACCAGGAAATCCGGAAGGAAAGAGGAGACCGAATTTCAAAAACAGCTTCGGGAAAGGCTGGAGCAGGCCAGGTCCTTAGACACCATGTTCAAGCGTATGCGTGAGCTCAATGAGCAGGCGAAGAAAAAGGAAAATAAAAAGAAAAAAGTGCAGTACAGCTACCGGAGAGTATCCGCGGCGATCAGTGGAGCGAAAACATCGACACAGGCTTCTTTGGCACTTAGTACAGCATCTGCTAATCTGAGTTCTTTAAAGAGAAAGGCTG
>JAFVAA010000380.1 GCA_017476305.1 Lachnospiraceae bacterium | reverse complement strand
CAGTTCATTCGTGGGAAATTCCACGATGGCAGAATTTTCTCCGTTCGTGACCTTTGCCAAAAAGAAATATTCGCTGTCCATAAATCTCCGCCTTTCCGCAAGCTCCATCTGATACTCCACTTCTTCCATCACCCGCCCGCATAAATCCTTTGTGGCTTTCAAAAGGCTCCCCGTATAATGCCCCCAATAATAATCCGTTTTGTTAGAACACTGCCAAGTCACAAAAGAGTCCGGATTTTTCATGTTCACCCCAAGCACAAATTCCGTATTGCCTACCGGTATGCTCTGTGTTATCATAAATCCCTCGTTGATCCGGATACTGTCCTCCATCTAACGCACATCCCTGTCTTTTTTCTGCTTTTTTGTTTTTTCTTTCTCCTTCGCCTGCATTTCCGCAAGTTTTTCTTTCGCCCACTCCGGCATACATTCCGGCTTTAATTCGCCCTGCAGATGATACCGTTCCCATCTCGCCTTTTCTCCTGTGTAAAGGTTCGTGCAGAAACAGGCACTTCCAAGCCCTCTCCCGTTTGCCCCGTTCCCGCCTGTCACGAGAACGATCTGCTCTGCCTGACACCTGTATTCCGGTCTTAAAATCTCCGGACTTATCACCACTATCTTTCCTGCAATGTTTTCTTCCGGGGGGAACGGTCTGCACATTTCCGCTTTTATGGTCTCATACGGTACTGTCATCTTCTCCCGTTCCTCTAAAAGCCTGCTGCATTGTTCCTGTATCCTGCCGGCGAACAGTTCCACCATCTCCACATAATCATCGCCCACCATGCAGTCCTCATATTGTCCATACATGAATACCTCCCTGAAATAAGCACAAAAATATGGCTGCGTATTTGTTTCGTCTACCCCGAACACGATTTCCTTCTCACCGATATGGATACTGCTCGTAATCTCATAATTTCCTGCCATCCTTTTTTCTTCTTTTTCTTCCATGCCCTGCCCTCCAAAATGATAAAATTTCATAAAAAAAGAACCGGAGATTTTTTCTTTCCCCGATCCTTTATGTAGCTGTTTTAGCGGCTTATCTGTTTATAAATCTTTCATGCACTTTCTGTGTTCTAATCCGACTTCCAGACCGTCATGGAAAGCAAGCATGGCTGCCACTTCCCCGTATCTGTTGCTGTATGCCCCGACAGTATCATCAAGCCGCATGATAAGATTTGCATTTTCCTCTCCGGTCTCCAAAACTTTTTTCAGCCTCTTTAACACTTCATGGTATTCCTCCCTGAGTTCCATATACTCCTGATCCTCCTGCAGCGTTTCATCAAGTGACTGCTCCATGTGTCCGCTTAATACTTTTTCTGTCCTGTTCCCATCGCATAAAAGCTGGAAGATGAGCTTTGCCCCTGCCTTCATTCCGACAGAAAAATGGAGCATCGCATAAGTTTCCGCATATTGGAATACCGTTTCCATTACCCTGTCTAACGCATCCTCCGGTACATTTTCTTTCATTCCCTGCTTCAAAATTTCTCTTGCCTGTTTCTCCCGTTCATCAGGATTTTTTCCGGATTTTACATTCAGTATGCTTTCATATTGGATGAACTGCCCTACTTTCTGTATATCCGCCCTCCCAAGCATTTTATCAAATTGTCCCATGCTGTTTTACCTCCTTTTCTTCAGCATGGGACAATCTTACACTGCAAATATCATTCCCGCCATCCTGCAAATTTTCATTTTGCACATTTAGTTCCTCTCCCTTGCAGAAATGACTAAAAGCCTTGCATCTTTCCCTGCCCATGTCCTGCAGGTAGAAAGTGTAAGGAACTGATATTTGCGGAAAAAATTCTCTACGGTATCTTTCCTTATATCTTCCCTGATCTGTTCGCCCATCACCGTATGGTACAGGCTGCCCTCTAAGGCATTCCTCACATATCCCTCATATTCTTTCCAATTTCCTACATCCGTAAAGGAGTACAGTCTTGATGAAGTGGTGGTCTTGATGACCGAAACGATGTGATACGCTTTCTTTTCCTCTCCTGCACGAAACCACACTTTCGGATGCTTCTTATAAAAATCATAATCAGAATACGCATGGAGTGCCCCGAACATCCTGCCCCCGCCTATATTGTGTCCGTAGATGATACAGTTATCGCTTTCTGTGGTACACCTTATATCCAGAAATGGTGTCCCGTAGAAACTGTATTTTCCGTCAAAATCCCTGTGAAGATAATACTCGCTCTCTCCCTCTCTCTGCATGACCGGATAGTTGATGGTCGTTCCTTTTATCTTTAACCATCCAAGCCAGTCCGGATTTTTCATCTCTTTTGCTTTCTTTTGGGAAACTTCATTTTTGTCTTTCTCGTCCTCTAATTCCTTTTCTACATGTTCCAACTCTTTAAAGCGTTTCTTATAACTTCTGTCATCTTTATACAGGCGGCTCACATAAATGCAAGCCGCCACTAAAAGCAACAAAAAAAAGAGGACTGCTATCCTCTTAGAACGCTTTTTCTTTCTTCCATTTCTCATACACGCACCTTTTTCTTACGGAAAAGATACACCCCGCTTCCCACAAGGAGCAGTAAAAAGCTGACTGCGGTAAATGGTGTGTTCCCTCCGGTCTGCGGTACATGAGGCTTTGGCATTTTCTTGTCCGTTATGGAAATCTCCTGCACCTCGCCCGTATCCTTTACCGTATATTTTACTGCTTTCGCAAGCTGGTATCCCTTTGGTGCCTCTACTTCCTTAAAGGTATAAGTCCGTTACCATTCACGCCTTAGCCGATTAGGAAAAATTTAATATTACTATGATTTGTGACATATTAAGTTGCAGATTTCAAAGGGATGAAGTTCCGGTATTGATCGGAATTTCATCCCTTTCTAT
>JAFVAA010000036.1 GCA_017476305.1 Lachnospiraceae bacterium | reverse complement strand
CGTGCACCAAATAGTTCACTGCTGGCATAAATATCCGTTTTTACCTAATTATAATAGGTGTTCCTCGCATCTGCCAGGCATGTGTTTCCGGCAGATACTAAAATGAAAATCTTTTTAGATTTTTCAGGGTTGTTCTACTGTTCAGTTATCAAGGTCGATGAGCCTGACAAGGCTCGTCCTGTCGGCGTTTCCCATGAATCCTGACTGCTCCCTGCAGGAGCCTCGTCATCGTTTCGACTTATTTTGCGCCAACGAATGATATCTTACCACGGTTTAAAAATATTGTCAATACCTTTTTTTTATTTTTTCCAATTATTTTTTTCTATCATGCACTTGACAGTTTCTCCAAACGCAGTTACCATGATGATATCAAAAACAGGAACCGGCTTCACAAACTGCTGGAGGGTTATGGACATGCTGTCCAAAAATTCTGTTTCGAAATGTATATCACTTCCAGTTTGTACAAAAAGATGCTTCGATCAATTCAGCGGGAAACCGATCCTCAAAAAGACAGATTTTCCTCCCTGCTCCCATCCAGAACCTCTATCCTGCAATGATGCTTCTTTTCTGCATCCTCCTTATCATAGCTGATTCCCACTAAGAGGATATCCCCGTCAAAGTTTTTCAGCATCTCCGGATAATTCCTCTCCCTGATTTGATGGATCGCCGTCTCCGGTGTGTCTGCCCACTTTAACTCGATGATGAGTGCCGGATAGTCCGAATATTTCTTCGGCAGGTAGACAATATCCGCATACCCCGTCCCGCCCGGCAGTTCCTCAAACTGCAGGTAATAGTCCCTGTAGGCAAAATATGCCATTTTTATGACTGCACGAAGGGATTGTTCACGATTGTAGTGGAGTGGCGTACATTCCTGCCTGTGTATCTTCTCGATCTGTGCAGCGACCGCATCCGCATTTCCTTCTGCCGTGTCTTTGATGAGCTGTATGCTGTCCCGCACACGCTGTAATGTCTCCTCATGCGTCACATCATGGATCATCTCGGAAAACTCATCTCTTATCTCCTGATTTGGAATGATGACCGTTTCCGATTCACTGTCATAGCTTAAATATCCAAAATGTGTCAGAAGTGTCAATACATCATCCTTTGACCGGAGGCTGACCAGATCATTCTGGAATTTTTTCACGCGGACTCCCACTCTTTTCCCCGCCAGCAGATCCGCCGCCGCATCAGCAAGACCGTCAAAGTCCATGTTGATATAGTCAAGAAGGCTCGTCGCAGAGGAGGACATCGCCCAATAGGATTCAAATTTTCTTTTATCGAGAGCATATATCACAGAATTTGGATTATAGACGGAACGGATATCTTCAAACGAATAACCGTCATACCAGCGTTTCATTTCCTCAAAGTCCATGCCATCCTCCTCACACAAAACCTTTACCTCCTGTTCGGTAAATCCCACAAACTTTCCGAATTTACCGGGGTCAAGCATCGTATATTCCCGGAACTCAGAGATGGCAGACTGCGAACCATCCTTCTTGATTGGAAGGATTCCTGTCATATAAGCTGCCGCAAATATCTTATCCGTCGTCCCACTGCTTTTGAACAGGGAACGCAGGAACTCCAGATAGCGTTTCTGATCCTCCTTCGTAGCAGAAGAATCCCGGATGACCGCATCCCATTCATCTATTATCGTAATGAATTTCTGCCCTCTGTCCCATTTGTCCACGACACCACCCATCATCTCATCCAATGAACCTTTTTTTTCAAGAGAAGGGTATTCCTCCATCAACTCTGACATGACTGCATCACTAATGTAATCCACCACATTTTTCACCCCTGCCTTTCCGATGATGTTCGTGATATCCAGATAAACTACATTATATTTATTCAGATGTTTCCTGTACGACGGATGCCCCGCAATCTCCAGGTCATCAAAAAGCACAGATGAATCACAGCTCCTGTCATAATATGCACTGAGCATCTTTGCCGCATACGACTTTCCAAATCTCCTCGCACGGCTGATACACGTCAGTTTCTCAGATTTTCCTATCGTTTCATTGACGACGGCGATCAGACCGCTCTTATCCACATATCTTCCGGCTCTGGCAGATTGAAACCCGTCATTGCCCGGATTCAGATAGATTCCCATCACACATTACCTCCTCCACTGATTCCCCTGATACCATAAAACCTTATGCTAATGAGAACTGTTATAATAAAGTATAGCATAACCGCCCCCATTTTACCACAGAAATCCTCTCACTTGTTTTTCCTTTTTCTCACAGCTTCAGCCAAAAGAAACTCAATCTGCCCGTTAATCGACCGGAAGTCATCCTCTGCCCACCTCGCCAGTTCATTCCAAAGGGAGGGAGACAGGCGCAAAAGAATCTGCTTTTTCTTTTTCTCTTTTTCCTTTGCGGATTTTTCCCTCGCCTTTACTTCCTGCTCCATCGCCTCCAGCTTTTCGATACGCTTTAAAAGCTCCGCTTCCTTTTTTTCAACTTCTTTTTCTGTCACGCTCTCCCTCCTTTCCTGTAAAACATCCTCTGCTTCTCCAAAGAACCGTTAATTAATTTCTTTTAACACTTTGTCGCCCACAGTACCATAAACGCAAGCACTGCAGACGGCAAAGTGAAAAGTTAATAATTAACGGTTCCTAATAAATGCTCCCACTGTTCACCACCGGCTGCGCCTCCTGATGCCCACAGAGTACCACTAAAAGATTGCTGACCATCGCCGCTTTCCTCTCCTCATCCAAAACGACCACTTCCTTCTCGCTAAGCTCCTCAATTGCCATATCCACCATGCTGACTGCCCCCTCTACAATCTTCTTTCTGGCGGCTATGATGGCTGTCGCCTGCTGTCTTTGCAGCATCACCGCCGCAATCTCCTCCGCATAGGACAGATGGGTGATACGCACCTCCTCCACCTCAATTCCAGCCACAGCCACACGCTCATTCAACTCCAACTTCATCCCTTCAGCAATTTCCTGACTGCTGCCCCGGAGTGTCTTTTCGTGCTCCTCATCCTCATTTTCATGTTCCCCCATAAAATCATACGGATACAGACGCGCTGCATTTCTAATGATGGAATCACACTGCGTAGAAAGGTAGGTCTGATAATTATCCACCTCTAAAAGTGCCTTCGTCGGATCTGTCACTCTCCAGATAACAATAGCCCCGATGATAACGGGATTTCCCAGGGCATCATTTACCTTCTGCTTCGCATTATGTAAGGTCATCGTTTTCAAGGATACCTTATTTTTCGGTGTCTTCGCGGGCGCAGTCCCCGTCTTTCCATCCGTGACCGGTGCCTCCTCTGCTCCCGGCTTTAGCACGGAACAGAACGGATTCGTAAAGTAAAAACCTTCTCTGCGAATCGTTCCATAGTATTTTCCGAACAGGGTAAATACCATCGCTTCATTCGGATTCAGTATATGCAGACCGCCACATACAATCGCAAAAATCAGAATCAGAATGCCTCCCGCCACCAGATGCAGAGCCACCAAACCCGGTTTCTCATCCGGATTTATTCCTAAAAAAACCGGTCTCAGCATCACTGCAGCTGCTGCCAAAAAGCCGAAAAGTGCCAAAAAAAGCATCCCGAATCCATTCTTCTTTGTAATCTCTCTTTCCTCAATTCCTTTTTTCTCCATGTTCCTCTCCTCCTCTTTCCTGGTATTGCGTTTCTTAATAGTCAGACCATTATACATAAGCCCAAAAATGATATCATTTTGATATCACAATAATACCATTTCATTTTCACTCTGTCAATCCACTTCCTGAAATTTTTAGCGATTCCTGAATTTCCTGTTACACTTCAAACGTTAGCATCCCTGTGAATAGAACCAAAAATCCCCAAAGGGCAAAGTCCCTTTGGAGATCTTCTATAAAAAATGTATTCTATTATGCAGACATTCCACGCACTAAAAGCATTTATTTCACTGTTCCCTTAAATCCCGCACTCTTTAAAAGCTTTTGATATGCAGCCTTTTGCTTTTTCGGCACCTTCGCTACTGCCTTTTTCGGCACACTGGTAAATGCTTTTTTCCCAATCTTCTTCAAAGAAGAGCCTTTTATCGTAATCGTCTTTAATTTCGTGCTTCCCTGAAAAGCACCGGCACCGATGGTCGTAACATTTTTCCCTATCGTAACACTGGTAATCGTGGTGTCTTTCTTAAATGCACTTTTGGCAATTTTCGTCACCTTATAGGAGGTTCCCTTTCCATCCTTTACCGTCGCAGGAATCGTCACTTTTTTTGCTTTCTTTTCTGCACCTGCCACCTGTACCGTTCCATCTGACAGCACCTTATACTTTAAGCTTCCGCTCGTGAAAGACGTAACCTTCGCCTCACTGTCTGTATTCGTGTTATCTTCCTGATTATCCGTATTTTCAGTGGTATCCGTGCCATCGGTATTTTCATCACGATTCTCTCCGGCTGTTTCCCTTCTGATATAGGAAATCACCTCTCCCTCCGGAGTTGTAAAGGTCAAAATATCTTTTCCATCCTTCTCCGTGAGTGCATAGTACCCTGCTGATACCGATCCCTCTGCCTCATTTGCCGGAAGATAGACACCGGAATTCGTCTCTGCATTTCCATCATTATCATAAGCAAAGAATTGATAATTGTCCGTATTCAAAAAATCTCACGTTCCAGCCATATCCAGATAGGTAGAGCCTGTACCATCTGCATTCAGTACACAGTAGAGACTGGCATTCGCATATTCCGGTATTTGATGAAAATCTGTCATATCGGCATCCCATGTTCCCACTAAAGGCTGGCGCTGCGCCGCAGCCGCGTCCCCTGCCATCTCCTTCAGATTTTCTACACAGAACAGAGCAGTCACATGCTGAATCGTGACTTCCTTTTCATCCGCAAAAGCACTTGCTTCGATTGCACCTACCAGCCAATTCGCATATTTTCCTTCATTATATTTTAATAAATCATCTAAATCACTTCCATAACGGAATTCTGCATGATAAGTGGTTCCCGGTGTATCTCCGCAAAGGAAGAAATATTTAAACTCATCCTCATTATCATCTGTACTCTTAAAAATAAAACCGGGCATCATTCCGCCAATGGAATCCTTGCGAACAAACTCATACGTATGCGACTGCGTACTTCCATCCTCTAAAGCAACGGTAAATGTATTCCCATCAAAGGTGACATTTTTTACTCCATTGATAAAATCACAGCAAAATGCACCCTCTACTGCATCTGCCCCGTATTTATCACTTCCCACAGCAGCCTTCATCATCGTTACACATGCATCTGCCTGCTCCTCCCCCACTACCGCCGCACAAAAATCATGCCAATAGTGTGCATACTTCTCCTCGAAAATTCCACCGGTAAAGAGCTGCTGATAGGTTCCTTTTAATCCTTCCAGAAGTGCCGCTGCCTCTGTCTGATCCGTACCTTCCTCTGCCTGTGCCACGATTACATTCTGACCGCCAAAAACCGGTGCAGCAGAAAATGCTGTAATAGCTGCCAATGCAATCGCTGCCAGTCTCTTTGCATAAAATCTCATTCTCCAAATCCTCCTAAAATCTCCAAAATGTTTTCTCTCACATCCGTCCCGACTAAGACACTATAAGGAATCTGAAATAATTATTCTAAAAACCTATCCCAAAAATTTTTTAAATAATTTTTAGAAAATAATTCCCAAATGATTCGCCGCGGATAGTTAAGACAATCCCTAATTAGCTACAACTAACAATTATATCCTTCTTTCTTTTTCTGTCAATGGAGATTATCGAAGAAATTTTCTCATTATCCTTTATTCGGATCCCCTTCTGCCTTTCACCATTCCCTCACCAATGTTATAAAGACACTGCTAAGAAACCTCTATTTTTCCATTTTTGCTATCAAAATATCATCTTTCTTTAAAACCATATCATCCTTTGGCAGTACCGTCAGCCCATTCCTGAGAACCAGATAGGAGGTAAGCCCCTCTTTTTCCCGCAGCTCAGAAAGCGTCCTTCCCGCTAACCTTTTATCAATCAGAATTTCTATCACATCCTGAATATCCATTTTTTTATACCGGGCACTGTCACTTGCCTGTTTCGTATACTGCTCCACAAATCCGGCACTCACGATACCGGTCGGAATCGCCACAGCCCCCACCCCCAGGAAAGCTATGATAATCGCCATTCCTTTTCCTAAGATCGTTACCGGGTAAATATCTCCATACCCCACCGTAAGCACCGTACTGACTGCCCACCAGAGTCCGCTGAATGCATTTTTAAAAACCTCCGGCTGTGCCTCATGCTCCGCACTATACATACAGAGACTGCTGCCCAGCATTAAAATCAATATGATCACCACAGAAGAGAAAATCTGATTTCTTTTTTCCCTAAAAACCGTAGCAATCACATGAAAGGAATCATACTGCTTATTGATACGGAACAGATGAAAAATGCGAATCACCCGCAGCATACGGAACACGATAAAGCCCGTTAGGAAAAATACCGGCAAAATCGTAAATAAATCCACGATTCCATCATAGGATATCAGAAAATGCAGTCTGGATTTTATCCTTCCATCCTCTTTATAAAGCTCATCTGCCGTCCAGATTCGTAAAATATATTCCACGCAGAAAATAAGTGTCGTACCTATTTCTATCCCATGAAATACCGGGAAATACGCTTTCTTCTCATCAACGGTCAAAAGAAATGCCGCGATGATATTCATGAAAATATTGAGTGCAATGAATATATCAAACAAACGACTGATAAGATTCGATTTATCCCCTATCTGTATGATGTCAAAAATTTTTCTTTTCATGTAATTTTCTCTCCACTCCATAAAATATCCATGTTTATTTTATCACTCTTTTCCTTCGGATGTCCACAGAAATCGTTTCCATAAATCATACCGCTTTTTATCCCATTTTAAATTTGTATCTTTTACGGACACATAACCGAAGGCTTTTGCTAATATACTATACTGTAATCTGATTTTTAGAGGTGTACCATATGACACAAAAAGAAACCGAGCAGGAAATCCATTCCATTGGCTCATTTATCCGTACAGGACTTTTCGTACTCTCTGTAGTCTTCGTCGCCAGTCTGGCAGTCGCTTACGGGCAAAACCATTTATCCCAAAACGCTTCCGTTTCTACCGGAACCCAAAGTACGAATACAAAAAAGCTGCCCATTTACTGTGTAGAAAGTAAAGAGAAAAAAATTGCACTAAGCTTCGACGCTGCTTGGGGAAACGATGATACGAAAAGAATATTAAGCATATTAAAGAAAAACAAAGTCCATGTCACTTTCTTCATGACCGGCGGCTGGATCGAAACCTACCCGGAGGATGTAAAAGCCATATACAAAGCAGGGCATGAGCTTGGCAACCATAGCGAAAATCACAAACAAATGTCTAAGCTCTCCGCAGAAGAATGCAAGGAAGAAATCATGAAACCACATGAGAAAGTAAAAAAGCTAACCGGTGTCGATATGCGTGTTTTCCGGCCTCCATACGGTGATTATAACAATACGCTCATTGAAACGGTGGAATCCTGTGGATATCACGCCATTCAGTGGGATGTCGATTCACTTGACTGGAAGGATTATGGTGTGGACTCCATCTTAAATACCGTCTTAAATCATAAGCATCTCGGAAACGGTTCTATCATTCTCTGCCACAATGGGGCGAAGTTTACCGCCGATGCCCTGGATACACTGATTAAAGAATTAAAGAAAAAGGGATATACCTTTGTAAAAATGTCTGACCTGATTTACGAAACAGACTATGAAATCGATATGGAGGGAAGGCAGCATCCGAAAAAAACCTCCGAAACCCCGGAAGCATCATCGGAAGCACAGAAAGATACCTAACAAAGCGGGCTGTAAAAATTCAAATTTTTTACAGCCACTTTTCTTTTTAATTTTTTACTGTATGATGCACTTCCTCCGTACTTGCAGTAATCGGCAAAAAAGTGTAGCCGTTCTGCTTTCCATACGCAATGATTTCCTCCAGTGCCCCTAACATCACATCATTATCTGTATAATCATGCATCAGGATTACATTGTCCCGTTCTTTACTAAGCTGCTTTATCACATGGTCATAAAGTGCACCGGAGGTCGCAATTCCGTCTGAATCTCCGGATGCCACATTCCAGTCAAAATAGTGATATCCCCAATCGTGAATCCTTTTCGTGATTTCCGTCATCACACCGGGATTGTATGAACTCACCCGGTTCGAGCTGCCTCCCGGAAAACGTGTATTCGTGCACCAGACACCAAAATTCTTAAAAAAGAAAGCCTGCAAAAGATCCAGGTTTTCCTTATAAATTTCCACCGAACGATAAATAAGATCGTACCGGTGTTCATATCCGTGAAGGGCCAGCGTATGCCCCTCATCAATCACACGCCTTGTCAGGTCAAAATCCTCTGTTTCAGGCTTTATCTCAAAAAAGGTGGCTTTCACATGGTTTTTCTTTAAAATGTCCAGTACCTTTGGTGTAGTATACCGGGTGGGACCGTCATCAAACGTCAGATAAATAATATGCGCCGGCTTTTTTGCCACAGTCAGTCTGCAGGTATATGTTCTTTTCCCATCCGTTCCATGAATAATGGTCTTTCCCTCCTTTTTTGCCGAAACCATACCATCCTTTGTTACCGAAGCAATCTCAGGCTTATCAGAAACCCAGTCAGAAACTACAGTGGCATTGCTAAACTGCAGATCCAAATGCTCTCCCACCATCATTTGAAACTTTGGATACACCATTCCCTGCTTTCTTACTACGATTTTTATTTGTGAAACCTGCTTTCCGTCGCTCACGGAAATAGAAGTCTTTCCATCCTTTATGCCAAGTACGGTTCCATCTTTAAAAACCTTTGCTACCTTCTGATCCTCTGACTGGTATTTCACTTTCCTGTCCTTTTTTGAAATATTTACGGTCTCGCCGGTATAAATTTTATACGTAAGCTTTTTTGCATTGATACTGCTTTCCTTAACTTCCTCCTCTGTTTCTGCGTTCTCCCGTAAACTTTCTTCTTTTTCCACCTGAGGTTTCTTCTCCGTCACCCCTTCACAAGAGGTCAGGGATAATGTCATTCCCAGTATCAAAAAGCAAAGTATTTCTTTTTTCATAGTCTTCCTCCTAATTATTTTTCAATACATTGAATTTTTATTCGAATATAAATTTATTGTTTCGCATTCTTGTACTTTTCATTCATTTCCTTTATAATAGCGAAAAGACTGTATCAGTTTGGAAAGGGTTACTATTTGCCAGGACAGTTTGATGCATTACGGACTGGCGGTAATTCGTTGGAAAGTCCGAATGGTAACACGGAAATAAACATTAAAGGAGGAGAACAGGTGAGTACATTTGGTGTATCGTTAAAGAAATTAGTAGATGACAGTTATGATATCGAAATTGGTTTTTCCCTGGAAAGCCATTTAGTAAAGGATTTAAAAGCAGGATTGGTCGGAAACATCAAAAAATTTGCAATCATTACAGACAGCCATGTAGAAAAGCTCTATGCTGAAAAAATCGTATCTCTTTTAGAATATGCAGGATTCACGGTAAATACCTTCGTATTTCCCGCAGGAGAAAAAAGCAAGACCAGGGAAACCAAAGCCTTTATAGAAGATGAAATGATAAAGAAGGAATATCGCAGAGACTGCTGCATCATCGCAGTAGGCGGAGGTGTCGTTACGGATTTAGCAGGCTTTATCGCCGGAACCTACGGGAGAGGGGTTCCTTTTATCAATTATGCGACCTCACTCCTAGCTGCAGCCGATGCCTCTGTAGGTGGAAAAACAGCAGTGGATACCCCGATTGCCACGAATCTGATCGGACTTTTCAACCAGCCGAAAAAGGTTTATATCGACATTGCCACATGGCAGACACTTCCGAAAAGAGAACTTTCCAGTGGGATGGCAGAAACCATCAAACACGCCTGCATGGCAGATAAAGATTTTTTTCACTATCTGAAGGAGCATATGGCAGATATATTAGCCGCAGAGAAAACTGCCTGTGAGCATATTGCCGAAAAAAACTGTCAGATCAAATACCATGTCGTAGAAAAGGACGAAAGAGAAAGCGGACTTCGCGAAATTCTGAATTTAGGACATACCGTAGGACGTGCCATCGAAACAGTCAGTGACTACAGGCTTCTTCACGGGGAAGCTGTTTCCATCGGCCTTGTCGCTGAGGTTCATCTGGCTGAAAGGCTGGGGTATGCTACAGATGAGGATATCAGGGAAGTAACCTCTCTGCTCGCCTCTGCCGGACTTCCGGTAGAAATTCCGGAGTACATCGACAGGGAGATTCTGGTCAAAAAACTTTATACCGATAAAAAGGTAAAGGATGGAAAGCTGCGCTTCGTCGTTCAGAGAGGAATCGGAGAAATCGTAGAATTTTCATCCGGTGTGTACGCTACACAGATTGCCGAGGATGTCATACGGGACATTATAGAAGAATTGTAGTCCGGTCAGTCGCATCATATTTTTACACAAAAATGAAATTTTATTCTATTCTTAAAGAATAAACACGATGAAAAACAGCCACAGGTTCGAAAACTCCCGTGGCTGTTTTCCATTCATCTATTTTTCCATAAATTCGTCCATGCTTTTTACAAACCGAAGGTTAGTTGGGCATGACATGATAAATGCGTCAGCATTTACTTTTTCACCTGAATCGTAGTCTTTACTGACTTTTTCCCGACCTTTACGGTAAGAGTCGTCTTGCCTTTCTTTAATCCCTTTACGGTGATCGTCAGCTTACCTATGGTAAGTGGCTTTTTCGTAACCTTGGCAATCTTTTTATTCTTGATCGTTACCGTTACCTTATCCGTGGTCTTTTTCTTCTTATTTGCTGCAGTAATCTTATATACTAACGTTACAGT
>JAFVAA010000379.1 GCA_017476305.1 Lachnospiraceae bacterium | reverse complement strand
TCATGCCATGACCGATAAGGCAAGGATTATTCAAAAAAACGATCACTTTTTTTCAGAAGTAATACTGACTTATATTTGAAGCATGCGCCTATTCCCTGCCGGAACAGATAATATCATGCTGCCTGCAGAGCATCTCAACCTTTGCACTCGTATTTTCTATGTACATGATCCCCTGCTCATTCATGATTTTTTGTGCATAAGAGAGTATCCGAAGTCCTGTGCTTGAAATATCTTCCACACCCTCCATATCCAAATACAGTTTTTCCACGCCTCCCAGTCCCCACGCTGCCAGATGTTCCAATTCATCTTCCGTTTCCCTATCGAATATCCCATCAAAACAAACATTGACAGTTGTTCCATCCTTACTTGTATTTATCATCAAATAACCACTCCTTGCATTCTTTTTTCGGGAATATGTTTCTTTCTTCTTTGCCCGATGCCTAAAGGACAACAGATCACTGACTATATAGAAAGAACGGACTGTCACCCGTCTCAGCAACAGCCCGCTAATCCCCTCACGCAGAAATTTCCATCTACCGTCCGTCAGGACTTCATAAAAAGTCATTACTGCTCTTTCTGCGTGATCATTTTGTTCATTTTACAGTTACCTTTACTTTTTTTGCATACCCATTCTTTGCGTATACATAGATATAGCATGTTCCCTTCTTTACCGCAGTGATCTTTCCGTTTTTATCAACCGTCGCAACCTTCGTGTTGCTTGAAGCATAACGGAACTCCGGTGCATGGCTGTCTGATAACTGTTTCTTCTTTTTATCCACCAGCACAATCTTTGCTTTGATCGTAGCTGTCTTATTCACTTTCAGCGTATATTTGCTCTTAGACAGTTTGATCTTCTTGACATTCGTATATTTTGTGTTCTTCGTGCCTACGATATGTGCCGTAATGCTCCTTGCAAGTTTCGTTTCCTTTCCGTTCACTTTCCGGTAAGCCACTACATAGACCTTCACATTTTTCTTCAGGTTCAGCTTGCTGCCATTCAGCTTTGTAAACGTCATGGAAGTCTTACCGCCTGATAATGCCTTGATTTTCGTGCATTTATCCGGCCCGCAGTATGCAGCGTAGACCACATACCGGTCTGCCTTGCTGACCTTGCCCCACTTGACCGTGACCTTCTTTCCGCTCTGGCTGACCTTTAAGCCTGCATTGATGCTGATTTTCGCAGCCGCCTTTTCCGTCTTTGTTACCTTGTCTTTCTGCGAAGCCGGTGTCTCGGTTGGCGTGGCCGGTGTTTCTGTCGGCGTCGTTGGTGTCTCGGTCGGTTTTGTCGTGCTGCCCGGTGTTTCTGTCGGCTTATCGGTCGGTGTCGGAGTAGAAGGATCTGCTTTCTTATCCGTCGTGACCGTGAGCGCATCCGATACCGGAGATTCATTCGCCGTACTCGTCGCCGTGATCTTTGTCACGATACTGTACTCCGTTTCCGGTGTAAGCCCCGTGAATGTGCCGGATGTCTGCCAGGTCTTTCCTCCGTCAATGGAATACTCCTGCCCTGCCACTGCCTTAACAGTAATGCTCGTTTCCGTCTTGCTGTCAAGTGTCGGTGCGGACGGTTTCGCCGGAGTGGTCTTTCCCGGTGTGACCGGAGTTGTTCCGCCACCACCGCCGGAACTGCTTTCCTCCTCCTTTGCAATCGCATAGGTGGAGAAGCCTGACGCAAAGATGTGGATATATTTGTCGCTCAGATAGAATGAGCCATCTTCGTATGCCGCTCCCTTTGCCGGTGCAGAGGATAACTTCTTTAATACGGATGCCGAAGAGCCGTGATAACGGTAGACCATAAGCCCTTTGATCGTGGTATCATACGGCACGGCAATCTCAAGCACCTTCGTATTCGTGGATCCAATATCTGTTTTATCCGTCTTTCCTGCCTGATCTCCGGTAAGCTGTGTGACCGTCTTGAACAGGGACAGGTCAAGGAACATATCCACCACAAGTTTTGTGGAGGATTCTGCCATTACCTGCTGAATCGCGCTGACCGTCTTTGTCTCGACCCTGCTTGTTTCCTTTTTCTCGGCTTTCAGCGTGACTTCCAGGCTGATCTCTCCGCTTTCTACCTTTGTCTTTTCCTCGGAAGTGATCGTACCGGACTGTACCAGTTCCTCTTTGGAAAGTCCGTCCACGGCTACCTTCGGGGTATCTGCCTCGACCTCAACATCCGTTTTCATCTCTCCCTTTGAGATGGTAAAGGAAATCGTCTCCGAAGCTCCATTTGCAATGGTGATCATCTTCGTTTCCACGAACTCGCCGTCTTTGGATTTGATGACAATGTTGTAAGTGCCATCCGGCAGCTCCTTGAACTTGCCTGTCGTAACCTCGGCACCTTTCGCTATGCCATTGTATTCCTGGGAGGCAAGCACATTATTCCCTTCCTCAATGGTCACGACCACATCTTTGTTATCATCCGTCTCATTCTTCACTTTCACGTCGATACTGCCGGTAACAGCCGGCTTTGTATCTGTCGTGAAGTTCTGCTCTGCCCCGGTGTCCGTGGAATCGTTCGTATAGGTCACATACGGACGGAACACATAATTCGTTCCCGCCGTAAGGGATGCAATCTCCTTTGTAATTGTTTCCGTCACGGAATCGGCTGCCACTTTCGTCCATACCGTATCCGCATCTGCTTTCTTCTTATACTCAAATCCTGCTGCCTTGATCTCTGTCCGGACAGAATCCGAAAGTTTCATGTTCAGCTTTGCACTGTCCACACCGATGTCCGTCACATAGCCGACCGGCAGATTCACAAATACCAGACCATCCGAGGAAAGATAAGTGATGTTCCCCGCCTTGTCCGTGATCCTCGCATAGACCACATATTTATTCTCCGGATTCAGATTGAATGCGGAATCATAGGTCTTCCAATCCGTGACCGCCTCTGCCTGTGCCTGTGACAGAGCCGCATTTGCGATATAATACTCTATCTTTCCGACACCGCTC
>JAFVAA010000378.1 GCA_017476305.1 Lachnospiraceae bacterium | reverse complement strand
ATTCTCTTCTTCTGTATTCATCAATTTAACTATACCCTCAGGCATCGGCATATTATCTATTTGCGAAACAGAAACCACTTGCCCTGCCATTCTTTAGGTTTACAGAAGATGGCATATGTCAGTGCGCATGTGTATATAGAAACCTTTCTTTATATCTTAAAACATTTGTATATTTACATAGTTCGACAATTTTTTCAAGTTCATTGGACATATTTGCAAAATGAAGGGTAATATTTGCAAGTTTCGTCCACACTTAGAGGGGATATTATCTTTTTATTTGAAAAAATGATGAAAGCATAGACCATGCAGGCATCGTGGAGAGCGTGACGAAAGGAACTGTGAATACGGAGGTGAAACAGTGGCGAGGGTAATGTCTGCCAAATATCAATAGGAGGTTTCGTTTGAGGGTATATTTAGATGATTGCTGTTAACTTCGTGCTGACCGTTACAAACAGCTCGGACTATAGTTACAGATTCTTTGTCGCAGACTCCACAAAGAAATCGAACTGGCGTGCAAACGGATCAGGCGTTACATCTGCAAACGGGCTGAAAGGAAAGATTTTACGGGTAAAGGCGCAGACCTATAAAACCGAAGACACGGTGACAGCAATACTATCCACGTCTACGCCTTCCGGGAAGGAAACAAAGCAAAAGGCGACTGGGTGACGGATTACATTGATTTAGGAGAGCTCAAGGTGTCCGTGGCAGAGGATGACACATCTGCTGTTCAAGAACCGGAGCAAGCAGTAGAGGCAGTCAAATAAAGTGAAGAATGGAGGTGTGAGTTTAAGTTGATGATGGAACGGGACAGGGATAATATCAAGATTGGACCAGACTGCACAGCAGAGAGCCGCAAGGGAAAGCACGATGAAAAGAGCAGCAGAAAACAGATATTGTTATTTCTGCCAAGGGGACTTTTTCTGGAATACTCCCCGTGATTTCTGCATAGATTGTAAAAAAAGAATCGCGCGAGAGTTCCTTTGAAAGATTATATGGAGGAGCGTGCCATAGAGGCGGCTCATTATATCATTGAACATAATGCCACAGTCAGGCAGACTGCAGCAAAAATGGGAATCAGTAAAAGTACCGTACATACAGATGTAACAAAATGGAACGGTTAAAGGAAAGGCTGATATGGCAGTTGGAATAGGGGCATAGCCGGAGGGTTTTCATCAGGCCTTCCGGTATTTTTTAGCCTCCCCATAGGCAAAAAGCAGAACATCCTGGCTATATGAAAAGTGTGGTATTTTATCCGAATCTGGTGTATAATGACTGAAAGAGGCAGGAAGGGGGGATGTTATGAGCGAGACGGAAAACAAAATACAGTGGCATCCGGGATTTGTGGCTGCAATGAACCTGGAGTTTGATGAGAATCGGGAGGATCTGCATTTTGAGGATGAATATAACCTGAATAAGAGGCCTTTGGAGATAGACCTCCTGGTCATTAAAAAGAACGCCGGGGTGAAGATAAAAAATGAGATCGGGGCTTTTTTCCGGACACATAACTTGACAGAATACAAGTCGCCTGAAGATTCCCTGAGCGTGGATACTTTGTATAAAGTGCTTGCGTATGCGGCATTGTATAAGTCATATGGGGAAACGGTGGATGCAATCCCTGCAGATGACATCACGGTAACACTGGTGAGGGAGAGCAGGCCGGATGAACTGTTCACATATTTGAAAGAGCATCACACAAAGGTCAGCAATCCATTCAGAGGGATTTATTATCTGGATGATCACTATCTTTTTCCTGTTCAGATCGTAGTTGGCAGGGAATTGGATGCAGAGAGCCATGTGTGGTTGAAAGCTTTGTCTGATCATATGAAGAAGCAGGAGATGCGGGATTTTTTAGAAAGAGTGAGCCGTATCACGGAGCAGGGGAAACGGGAATTTGCGGATTCTGTTCTGGAAGTGAGTGCCAGGGCGAATATGGAATTAATCGAATTATTGCGGAAGGAGGGCGATGATATGAGTGAGGCTTTGATGGAGATTTTTGCACCGGAGATAAACATGATAAAAGATAATGCGAAAATCGCACAACTGATTACTACGGCAAGAAAATATGGGGCGTCCAACAAGCAGATAGCGAGGGACATTTCAGTTCAGTTTCAATATACTGAACAAGATGCAGAAGAAAAGATAAAAGAATTTGATGAAGGATTGATTCCCGTATAATTCTCCCTTTGTTCGGACGGTGTGAAGCAGT
>JAFVAA010000377.1 GCA_017476305.1 Lachnospiraceae bacterium | reverse complement strand
GTCAGGACATTCGGCTGTATCACCGTTTGCAAAAGCTCTATCAGTTCTGAAGCCGTACCTTTCCATTCTCTCCTTCCCTCATCAAGTATTCCAGATACCGATTCCAGCAGCGGATCTTTCGGCTTTTTCCAGAGCTGTGTTTCCGCTTTCTTAAAATTCCAGATACATTTCTCCCTGTCAAACTCAATCAAAAGTTCCTGATCCGGCTGGTCACGTCCTACAACATCCAGGGTGGCCTCATTGTCCGTCCTCTTTTTCTTCTGCATGATAAATGCTCCGTCCGCCGCACCAAGCAAACCGTTTGTTCCGGAAATCATATCGAAACTGTCCTCCGATTCTAATTTGCGGGTATGGTGAACCGCCAGCAGACAGATATTGTATTTGTCGCTAAATGCCTTTAATCTGGCGACAATCTCATAATCGTTTGCGTAACTGTATCTGTCTCCGCAGGCTTCACGCACTTTTTGAAGCGTATCCACAATGATCAGTCTGGCGTCCTTATGGTTTGCAATGAAATCCTCCAGTTCTTTGTTCAGTCCTTCATTCAATGTTTTTGCCTTTGTTGCAAAATATAGATTATCCGCGCTCTCTACCCCGAACATGACTGACAGGCGTTTCTGAAGCCTTGCATAATCATCCTCCAACGCCATGTACAGCACTGTCCCCTTGCGGACGGGGTATTCCCATAACGGAATCCCCATCGCCACATGATAGGCAAGCTGCGCCATGAAAAATGACTTTCCCACCTTCGGCGCACCCACAAATAAATGCGTTCCTGCATATAAAAATCCATCTACAATCGGTTCCCTCGGCGGATAAACGGTATCATACAGTTCCGTCATGGAAATGACCTGCAATCCTGCCGTTTTTCTCTGATTTTGGTTTCTCTGATTTTCCGCATTATTTGTGGCTTGCATATTGAATTGCACTGTCCCATTTGCTATAATTTCATTGTTGTTTTTGATAGTCGGCTGTTCCCCATCTGCGCCAACAGATGATGAATTTTTATTCACTCCGGGAACAGCCATCTTATTTTGTACTGTCATTTTTCTGTTATTCACCTTCCCCTTTCATTCCCTGCAGCGTTACCGCCACGATTTTGATTGTCTCCAAAAGCTCTTCATTACCTCCATCCACATTCTCCAAGTGCCTCAGTTTTTCAAGAATTTCCTGCATCTGATTTTTCAGAGCCTTATAAACTCTTGGATTGCCCTGCACCACAATATCCCTGCACTGCAGGCGTTTGGTGATGTAATCCTGCTTCGTCAGTCCGGATATTGCCACGCATTTGTCGATCAGTTCTGCCTCCTCCGCCGATACACGAAATGCGACTGTCTTGTTCCTCCAGCGACCTTTTGCATCCAGATTTCTGTCCATCGTGTCCTCCTTTGTTTTTTATTCCTTATGAATTTTTATTTCCTCGTTTCTTTTCATACTTTTCAGCAATCACTTCCATATTTCCTTGAATTGAGCCGCTGCGCGTCATCTTAAACATGTATGGACCTGTTTCTTAGCTGCTAAAAATAACGAAATACCTTAATTTACATACGTCATTACCCCCGTTCCTTTCTCGAACCATTCCCCTTTCATTATGCTGACAAAATCTTTAAAGTATCTCTACCAGCGAAGGAAAGGATAGCCATCCTGTCCGAACCTGTCATTTCCCTCAGCTTTTTCATTAATCCGTTTTCCCATTTTTAAACCCGTATCCGTCCATTTGTAAATTATCTCATCCGTCTCTCCCTCCTCCGTCACATACCATTTTTATCCTCTGACTGCACCCGCACCGGCGCATCCATCGAATCCATTCTCTGTTCATCCAACTTATCTGCCATCTCCGTCTGCTTCGTTGGGAATAAATGCGCATACCGGTATGTGATATCGATACTTTCATGCCCGACTCTGTCAGCAATTGCCAGCGCTGAAAATCCCATCTCGATCAACAGGGATATCGCACTATGGCGTAAATCATGGATGCGGATACGTTTCACTCCCGCTGCCTTTGCCCCTCTGTCCATCTCATGATGCAGATAAGATTTCGTGATCTGAAAAATTCTCTCATCATTCCCTACCTCATACAGCATCCGAAGATAATCCTGCATTTCGTCACAGAGAAACTGCGGCATTTTGATCGTGCGATTGCTCTTCGGCGTTTTGGGAGAAGTGACCACATCCCTTCCTTTCATCCGCTGGTATGACTTGTTAATCGTGAGCGTATGTTTCTCAAAGTCAAAATCGGCAGGTGTCAATGCCAGAAGTTCTCCCAGACGTATACCGCACCAATAGAGCATTTCAAACGCATAGTAGGACTGCGGCTTGTTCATCATCTCCTCCGCAAATTTCAGATACTCCTCTTTCGTCCAGAACAGCATTTCCTTGTGTTCCTCGCTCCCCATGGTTCCTGTCTTTTGTGCCGGATTGGACGGCAGATGGTAGAACCGCACCGCATGATTGAAAATTGCGCTGAGCTGGCTGTGGATCGTCTTAAGGTATGTCGGGGAATAGACTTCCCCGTTTTCTCCCTTGTAGGACAACAGTTCATTCTGCCATGCGATCACATCCTTCGGTTCAATCTCCGCAATCTTACGCTCCCGGAAATAAGGCAGTATCTTTGTCCGGATCACGTGGATTTTGGATTCCCATGTATTTTCCTTTACCCTATTTTTCTTGTCCGCCTCGTAAATCTCAAAAAAACTTGCAAAGGTCATGTCCAACTTGGATTCACTTTTCAGCATCACCTCCCTCTCCCAACTCTGTGCCTCTCTCTTCGTGGCAAAACCTCTTTTCTGTGTCTGCTTCCGTTCCCCCTTCCAATTTGTGTAGCGGTAGATCACCCGCCATTTGTCACCATCTTTGTAAACAGCCATTTCACCATCTCCTTTCCTCTGGACCACTAAAATAATATAGAAACTGATACATACCCGCTAATGTTATGTTTTCAATCCATCTGACTTGCGAAATCATCCTATTGCATCCGTTGTAAAATTTAGGCAAACATATCGTTCATGAGTATAACTTGCTGTCAAATTCCTCCCCATCATCTGATTAGCATTCTCAAAATATCGGTGATTTGTCGTCATCCTTGGCTTTCATAAAACTCCTGTCCATCTTCTGTTTAAGACTCACTGTAACACAGCTTCTTGCGGAAATAATTTGTGTTTACTCTGCCCGTCACTGTCAGATACCCAAGCTGCCGCATCTCCTCATTCAGCTCCCTGACCACCTTGTAGGCATAGGATTTCGACACGTTCAGTTCCGCCGCGACCTCATCCACTGTCATAAATGTTTTCTGCTCCATTCTTTCATCCCCTTTCTTTTATACTAAATATTTTTGTTTAAGTGCTGTGTCCTAAATAATACTAAACATTTTAATTTAAGTCAAGTGCTTTAGATAAAATTTCTTAAATTATTTTGTTTAGTTTATTCTTGCTATCCTCTCCTGCCTGTGTTATACTGTACACAAACATTTTTGTTTAGGAGGACTGAATATGGCAATCGGGCAACGAATCAAATTCTTCCGCAACCGGAAGGGCATGACACAGAAACAGCTTGGAGAAATCCTCGGTTTTCTCGGAAAGACTTCTGACGTCCGCATGGCGCAGTATGAATCGGAGGCAAGGATACCGAAACAGGAGCTTGTCAATGAGATGGCTCAGCTCCTTGAGGTAAGCCCCCATGCGCTCACTGTCCCCGATATTGATACCTATGTCGGTCTGATGCACACCCTCTTTGCATTGGAAGATATGTATGGACTGAAAATCGGCGAAATTGAAGGCGAAGTGTGTCTGCGGCTTGATAAGTCAAATCATTCCTATCTCTCCATGTTTGATATGCTCCATGCATGGCAGACACAGGCTGCACGCCTGGAAAACGGCGAAATTTCCAAAGAAGAATATGATACCTGGAGATACCGCTATCCCGAACTCGACACATTTCAGATTCGTAAGAAGGTTCCTTCACAGGAGATCGGCGAAATTACCGAGGCTTTTTTGCCTGACACTGACAATGACTTTCCACGGACAAAAGAAATGGTCAGAAAAGAAGAACCGAAGAAGGTAAAAAAGAAAGAGCCAAAAAAGAATAAGAAAAAGTGAACGTGAAAAAACCTTACCGATATTCAGTTTTTCTGCTCCGCACAGATGAAAATAGGGACAGCATTCAGCCTGTCCACTGTCTGCTTTTCATCTGGGCATAAGCACTATCTTTGAAAATCAGTAAGGTTTTATAATTTGTCACAAACTATGTAATTGAAATAAAATCCATTCATCCTGAATTTGCGACATTTTTTAGTCTACACTCAAAAATGTCTGTACTAAATTTTCAGGATCTTCGTAAAAGGGAGCTTTTGAAAAATATCTCACGTCATTCCCACATACTACTCATTGAGTAAGAAAATTTTGTATTCACCCTAAAAAATTGTTGCCAAATCGTTGCCAACACTTAAACAAATTTGTTTGAAATCCGCATAAATTCAGCATTTATTTTTCAATTTTCTTACTCGAACTCAATCGTTCCGGGTGGTTTACTCGTCAGATCGTAGAACACACGGTTGACCCCACGAACCTCATTGATAATTCGGCTCATCACGGTCTGCAGTACCTCAAACGGTATCTCCGCAGCTTCCGCCGTCATGAAGTCGATGGTATTCACTGCTCTGAGCGCTACCGCGTAATCGTAGGTTCGCTCGTCCCCCATAACGCCTACGGACTGCAT
>JAFVAA010000376.1 GCA_017476305.1 Lachnospiraceae bacterium | reverse complement strand
TGCCCGCTTTGTTCCGGGATTTTATTACTCCCAGATCTCATCCTCTTCAATGACCTGGATTTCCAGATAGTCGAAGTCAATTTCCTCGATAAAGCTGTCTTTTGAAAATCTGGTCTTGTCAATTTTTTGAAACTCTCGGATATTGGAATCTAACCAGATTGGCTTTGCCAGATCAAAGGTGTAGCAGATTTCCTCCAGGGCATCGAATACCTTTTTCGTCCGGTTCTTTTCGGAGGACGGTGCACTGTCTGCAATCGTAATATCTTTTTTCATCCGGTTTTCTTTCCAGATTTTTCCCCACATCCGAAACATATCTTTTTCCTCCTGCTTTCTCTTTTTCCGGTGTGACTTTTTCGGCTTTGGCACATTGACAGCAGGTACTGTCATCTGGTGGAAATCTTATTGATATTTTTAATCAGAACAGAGATGGTTCCATCTGCATTTGTAATAAATTCCACCTGATTCACATCCTCATACTGCTCCATGGGAATGTTTATTTCGATGCCGGTATCCGTTTTTAAATACTGCTTTTCGAATCGTTTGGTCGTGGCCTCACTCTGTGGTGTCACATCTGCTTTTTCCATGTGATATTTTTCCATTTTTGCATCAAATTCTTCTTTGATCTCCGGCACGTCATGATAGAGCTTTTCACTGACACGCTCCACGTTTAAAGAACCGTTATCCTCGATTTCCTTTTTTAAAATGCTCTTTGCCTCCATCTGCTTTTCCGGTTCCTCAGAAAAGTGCTTTTTTCCAATCTGCTCTACCGCCTTAGTCACGATGGAAAATCTGGATTTCTGCGACATTCCGGCTTTGCATTTGAGGTAGGATTCGGAAAGATAATTTTTCTTTTCTCCGTTTATTTCCACCTTTTTTTCTACGATCTGTACGGAAAAGTCTGACAGCTTGATAAAAATGGCTTCGGAAAGCTTCGTCCCACCGGGGAGAGTGGATTTATAGCAGATGATTCCGTTTACATTTCCGTTTTCTCCGGCATTGGTCGCATGGACAAAGCTTTCCTTATAATTCATTTTTAAAAGAGCCAGATACCGTTCCCCCTGCAGCTGAAAGGTAAGGATCGCCAGATCTCCGGATGGGATGGAAATATTCTGGTTCATCAGCTGATAGAGGGGTTCCGTCATTTTCTTGCTGTATTCGATAAAGGTATCCTCGGAAAACTCCTTCACCAGTTCGTAAAAACCGGAACTGTCGTCTTCCTCCGGCAGGTTTTCTTCCGGAAAATAGCATTTTTTTAAATCGTCTCCGGATAAAAGTTTATAGATGTGTCCCTGAAAGAAAGCTGCAATATCCGGGGATAGGGTGAGTTCTTCCTCGGAGTACACCGGATATCCCAGTTCTCCGTCTAAGATATGTACAATTCCTTTTCGAAGGATGATTTCATCCTGTGTGATTTTTGGTCCCATTTTTTTCTCCCTGATTTATATTTTTTACAGAAATGCGGTAACGGTTTTGTGAAGGCTGCTGTGTTTTTTATATTATATCGGAATCCTGATGAAAAAGCAAATACGAAAAAGCAATTCCTTCCTTTACTTTTCCCACCGCTTATGCTAAAATGAACCCCGATGAGTAGCACAGACAATCGCGGCTGCAGCATGCTGCAGGTGAGGAAAGTCCGGGCTTCATAGGGCAGGATGCCGGATAACGTCCGGTGGAGGTGACTCCCAGGCTAGTGCAACAGAAAACAACCGCCAGCGCGTGTGCTGGTAAGGGTGAAAAGGTGAGGTAAGAGCTCACCGCGTCTCTGGTAACAGGGGCGGCGGCTGTAAACCCCATTCGAAGCAAGACCAGACAGGAACCATACGGCGGCCCGTCGTGTTCCGGGTAGGTCGCTTGAGCCTGCTGGTAACAGCAGGTCTAGATAGATGATTGTCGGAGGAGCTGTTCGAAATAGCAGTTTCTTTTACAGAACTCGGCTTATCGTGTTACTCATTTTATTATATTGACATTTGTCTGGTTTTTGTGAAAAACAGACTGTCTGTCGGCATCTGTTTTACAAAAGCCGGCAATTCCTATGGAAAGAGAGGCACGACGGATGGGACTCACGCCAATGATGGAACAATATATGAAGACAAAAGAGGAATACAAGGACTGTATTCTTTTTTATCGTTTAGGTGATTTTTATGAAATGTTTTTCGAGGATGCGAAGACCTGCTCAAAAGAGCTGGAGCTTACGCTGACCGGGAAAAGCTGTGGTCTCCCGGAACGTGCCCCGAT
>JAFVAA010000375.1 GCA_017476305.1 Lachnospiraceae bacterium | reverse complement strand
TTTGCCAGGACAGATGCGGTCTGCCGGAGAACTCATCCATGAAATGATCGATTTCATAGATGCCGTCAGAAACCTCCGGAAGCTCCCTGTGTATTTCCCAGTCGCTGTTTAGAGGCAGGTATTCTGGAAGGATATGACGTCCTAAAAGAACCGGCTGGAGGTATTTTTTATAAAAGGAACTGTGAATGTCCTCTTCTATAGCGGCATAGGAAAAATCTACAGCAAAAAAAGAGCATGCTTTTTTGTCGAGTGTTTTTGCCGCATGTAAAAAGTTTGCATTGATAAAAACGCAGTCTCCTTCGTGAAGCTCATAGGTTCTGCCTTCGATCTCAAACAGAATGGCCCCCTTCGTCAAAACCAGAAACTCAAATTCCTGATGAAGATGTAAATAAAAGATTGCATCTGTACCCTCGGGGTATTCTAATTTATGCAGACCGACTGGAAATTCTGCCGTACCATGTCTCTGTTTTTCTTAGTATGATTTATGATTTGCCAAAATAATCTCCCTGTGTTCTATTTTTTCACCCAGCTGCCGGATGCATTTTTGTGTTTCCAGGTATCTTTGTCCTTTTGATAATCTGTCACACTTAAAAGCTGCCATGCGCTGGCTGTCTTTAAGGACTTATAAATGAGCTTCAGGGAAATCCACTGCCTGTTATGCTCCGGTACGCCGGAATCTGCTAAAAAGACCTTGTCTGTTTTCTGGTCATATAAAAAGATGGTGACATAGTGGCCGGGATTGTCTGTCCAGTAGCATTTGGATTCATTGCTGCTGATCAGAGTAATGGTTCCCAGATTTGCCGTAATCATTTTTTGGAAAGCACCATAGGTTTTTGGCTTTTTTCCGAGACTGCAGGAGAATCCCATCAAAGACAGGGAATCCCTCATATATCCCCAGTCAATCGCACCGCCGCCATGATAACCGGTGTTCTTTTTGGCGTAGTGGTAGGCATCGACAGGGGTGCATTTATAGGGAGTCAGAGAGCAGTAAAGATTTGCCATGCAGCAGAGACCGCAGCCGAAAGCACCGAATTTGGCTCCGTCATAAAATGTGACGCCCCATTTGCCGGACCATGCTTTTTTGCTTCCCCAGGATTTTGGTCCCTGCAAATAGGAGTATATCTGCGCTTCGGAGAGTGAAGTACCTGCATGCGGAGCCGCTGTTTCCGGAGACTCCGTGACGGAATCCGGTGTTTCGCCGGGAGCCTCGGAGGTTTTGGCTTCTGCAGTTTGAAAGCTGTCAGACATAGAAAAGTCGATAGGAGAAAGCAGCTTTTTTTCGGAAACATGATAGCCGGATGCTTCCCTGATATTTTTGACCGGATGTTTTATGAAATGTAACATGACTGCGACAAAGCAAAGGCATGCAATCGTCCCGACTAAGAAAAATAGCTGTTTTTTCAAAGCATCTCCTCCATTTTAAGATTTGATAAATTTCTAATGCGTCTGAAGCGAGTTTCCGATAATGCGGTAAATATCATCTTCGTACAAGGACTGTGTAGTGTTTGACAGCTTTTCCGGAATTTTATCTGCGAGATTCCGGAGACATTCGAGCAGCAACGGGTTGAATACGCCGCTTTTTCCGTCTAAAATCATCTGCACGGCCTCTTCGTTTGACAGAGCTTTACGATAGCTTCGGTCGCTGGTCAGGGAATCGTACACATCAGCGATGGATACAAGCTGGGCGGCGATTGGAATTTCATCCCCCACCAAACCGTCCGGATAACCATGTCCGTCATAGCGTTCGTGATGCCAGCGGCAGATGTAGCTGGCGAACTTGATCAGCGGATCTTCACGATACTCCTCGATGGAATTTAATATTTCAGAGCCGGAGGTCGTATGCTTTTTGATCAATTCGAACTCCTCGTCTGTTAATTTCCCCGGTTTATTTAAGATTTCTGAGGAAATGGTAATCTTTCCGATATCATGAAGTGCCGCAGCCATAGGCAGCATTAAGATATCACTGTCTGATAAAAAATACCGGTCAGAAATCCGCATCAGCTCGCGCAGGAACATTTCCGTGAGAGCCTCGACGTGCACGATATGCAGTGCGTTTTCACCACTTCTGAACTCTATGACACCGCTGAGGATTTCGATGATCATATGGCTGTTCCGATAGGATTCCAGCATCTGATTTGCCATGATCTTTGTATATTCTGCCTCTCTCTGGTGCAGGGAGAGGATGTTATCTACGCTCTGTGTCACGATAACGGAGTTGAACGGCCTGGTGATATAGTCAAAGGCTCCGGCTTTATAGGTACGTGTCACGGTCTTCAAGTCATTTTCAGGAGAGATCATAATCACGGGTATATGATCTTTGCTCCACTTTTTTTGAATCTGTGAAAGGATTTCAAAGCAGTCAACCACCGGTATCGCGCAGTCTAACAGGATGACAGCCAGATCCTCGTGATTCTGCTCGATAAGGTCTAAAGCAGCCTGCCCTTCTTTTGCCGTTAATATCGTAAAATTGTCTTCAAAAATATTATTCAGAATCATGCGGTTGATATCGGAATGCTCCGCAATGATCATTTTTGGTCTTTTGGAATCGTTCTTTTTCATATTATTCTCACTGATACCTGTTTAGGTACACCGCTCCTATAAATATTTTTTGTCTACTCTATTATGCACCTAAATTACTGATTTGTAAAGAGTTTTCGTTTGACAGAGTGCAGTTTCCATTCAGGATTTTAAATAAAATGCCACTGCAGTGTGAAGTGTAACCTCTGTCGCGTGAGTTGTTATTTGACAGATATCTTCTTTTAGTGTAATTTATACTCAGTAACGGAATTTCATTCCGTTACT
Organism: Lachnospiraceae bacterium; assembly: GCA_017476305.1. Taxonomy (GTDB): domain Bacteria; phylum Bacillota; class Clostridia; order Lachnospirales; family Lachnospiraceae; genus Butyribacter. The sequence goes on along the minus strand of JAFVAA010000375.1, from coordinate 432 downwards.
GAGTATAAATTCATGGCGCGGCTCCGGTCTCGTGAGACTGGAACGTACCGGGGAATATAAAGTGAAAAGTGGAGGAAGCTTATGATAAATGATAGGAAAGTCCTGTATAGCGGAATGCAGGCAACCGGGAATCTGACATTGGGAAATTATCTGGGAGCTCTGAAGAACTGGCTGGATTTAAAGGATGAATATGAATGCTTTTGGGGAGTGATGGATCTTCATTCTCTGACGGTCAGACAGGAACCGGCAGAGTTCAGGAGGAAGGCCAGGAATCTTCTGATTCTTTACATTGCGGCAGGTCTGGATCCAAAGGAGAACTGTATCTATTTTCAGTCGCATGTTTCTGCACATGCCGAGCTTGGCTGGCTCCTTGGCTGTTTTACCTATATGGGAGAGCTTAGTCGTATGACACAGTTCAAGGAAAAATCGGCA
>JAFVAA010000374.1 GCA_017476305.1 Lachnospiraceae bacterium | reverse complement strand
TATCAGAAGTTGCTTATATCCTTTTCCTGCATACCGCCCCTGCTGTCTGTCCTGATGTGCATATGGAAAATCTTTCAATTTACTTAGGGCTTCGTAAATCCTATCGGTCTGTTCTGTAGCTGCACCCGGAGCCATCTTCTGCCCTGCAATATACTCGTATATTTCTTCCATATCCCGATAAGCTCTGGGATATAATTTCACTTTGTACTTATTCATATTTCTTATTTAACCTTTCAAACGCCTCTTCTAAATCAATCGAATCACCAGTTTCTGCAAATTCTTCTTCCGCTTCATATATCGCCTGATCGATTCGGTTGTTCATAGCAAAGCGATCATACAACTCCGCACTCATTACTACTAAATCACTATAGCCATTCTTTGTAATAAAGATAGGCTCCTGCTTTTCATGTGCAAGAACAGAGATTTCACTTGTATTTCGCAAATCCTTGATTGGCATAATTAGTGGCATATTATCAGCTCCTTCCTGTGACATTATTATAGCATAATTATGTACACCAAGACAAGATGATTTAAAAAATCCTTTAGGTATTTTTTAAGAATCCCCTTAATATATGTACCTCTTCCTCATGCTGTTCGTCCCCTGTAACGATGACAAAACGACATCCCGATGAGTATTTTTTCAGTTCATGGATAAAACTCTATTCCTAAAATTTCACTTTTCAGACATCATTTTTTATCATATCAAATTAAAGGGCAAGCCACTATATTTCAGCGGATTGCCATTTTATAAATTTACATTGTCAGCGAAGATATCTCCACTGTCTGCAGCCTGCTCATTTAACTTTGACTTTTATCTTCTTCGCAAGTCCGTTCCTTGCATAGACATAGATGATACAGCTTCCTTTCTTCTTTGCCGTAATCTTTCCGGTCTTGCTTACGGTCGCAATGCTCTTATCTGTGCTTGCATAGCGGAACTCCTGTGCGTGTCCGTCTCCGAGCTGCTTTCTCTTAGGATATTCTAAAACAGTCTTAGCCTTTATCTGTGCTTTCTTTCCTTTGTTCAGCGTATAGCTTGTTTTAGAAATTTCTATTTCCTTCGCATTGGAATATTTTTTATTGTTCTTTCCTACCACATGACCGGTGATCGTCTTTGCGATCCGCACATTTTTTACCACCGTTCCTGTACCGCTTGTCACTTCTGCCTTCCGGTATGCTGCCACATAGACCTTGATATTTTTCGTGGTGCTCAGTTTTTTACCGTTCAGCTTCTTTATGGTTATCTTGCATTTTGCATTACCCTTTACCGTTTTTACAAGGGAAACCTTTCCACCACAATATCCGGCATATACCCTGTAGAAGTCTGCTCCGTCTACCTTGCCCCACTGGACCATGGCGGTCTTTCCTTTGTGGATGACCTTTAGACCGGCATTGAGGTCAAGGGCTGCCGTGGCTTTTTCTTCTGCTGAGACCGCAGGTGCTGGCGTGGCTGTCGGACTTGGCTGTTTGGTCGGCATAGCCGTCTCTGACGGCATTGTGGTTGGTGCTGTGCTTGGCATAGCAGTCTCTGACGGCATAGCCGTTGGTGCTGTGCCTGGTGTCGGTGATGGTGTGGTGTCTTCTTTTCCTGTTTCATTTTCCACTGTTTCATCATACACGATCGCATAGTCTGAAAAATGTGTTGTCACAAAACTTAACATCCCATCCAGATACCTTGTCACATACCGCTCGACGATACCATTCAGAGGAACATAGTACATATGGTAATGCTTTACATCCCTTCCATTCTCCGGTGTGAATTTGATGGATAC
>JAFVAA010000373.1 GCA_017476305.1 Lachnospiraceae bacterium | reverse complement strand
GGCTTCCTCATTTGCACCACCATCTGTTTCGCCGTATACGGCATTAAGAACGTAGAGTAAAATAATAACGACAGGAAGCCATGCCGTAAATTATATCCGTGGAGGTGTTCATTATGGAAAAGGTTTACGACAAATGTTGTGGTATTGATGTGCATAAGAAGGTGATCGTGGCCTGCTTTAAGCAGGGCAGCAAGCAGGAGATACGCAGCTTCGGTGCAACAACGAGGGACCTTCTGGAAATGGCGGAATGGCGGAAGGAAGGCGGCTGTGACCTGGCCGCCATGGAAAGTACGGCATCTTACTGGAAACCCCTGTATAATATTCTGGAATCCTGCGAGCTGGAAGCAATGGTAGTCAATGCAGCTCACATGAAAGCGGTTCCGGGACGCAAGACAGACGTGAAAGATGCGGAATGGATCGCAGATCTTCTGCAGCACGGGCTGCTGCAGGCAAGCTATATTCCTGACAAAGACCAAAGGGAACTAAGGGAACTGGTACATTATCGCAAAAGTCTTGTCGGGGAACGTAACCGTGAATTGAATCGGTTACAGAAAATGCTTGAGGGAGCCAATATCAAATTATCCGGCACTGTCCAGGATATCAATGGAAAAAGTGCCAGAAATATCTTGGATTATATCCTGACCGGGAAGCAGTTCGGTTCTGTGGAATATGATATCATGTATAAAAACCGGAAGATTGCACATAACCTGAAGGCTTCAAAAGAACAGATCATAGATGACCTGAACGGCATCATGTCACCGCTCCAAAGGAAGATGATGGGGATTCTCCTGAATCATCTGGACGAACTGAACAGGCATATCAAAGAGCTTGACGATGATATTGACAATTTTATGAAACCGGAAGAAAAACAGGCTTCCCAAAAGATACAGGAAATACCGGGAATCGGGAATACAAGCGCACAGGCAATCATTTCCGTCATAGGAACAGATATGAGCCGCTTTCCGACGGACAAGCATATTTCAGCATGGGCAGGGATGTGTCCGGGAAATAATGAGAGTGCACAGAAGAGACGATCAGGAAAGGCTCGAAAGGGCAACGAGCTTTTAAGAGCAACTTTAGTGGTATGTGCCCATGCAGCTGTCAAAAATAAAAACACCTATTTTTCTGCACAATTTGCGCGAATCAGTGCACACCGTGGGAAGAAACGGGCATATGTGGCAGTAGCCCATTCCATGCTTGTTGCAATTTATCATATGTTAAAAGATGGGGTTGAATTTAAGGATCTCGGAGCAGATTATTACAATCAGTTTAACCGGGAACGGAAAATACACGCATACCTGAAAAAATTAAAAGCACTTGGCTGGGAGATGCCTGCAGCTGCCGCAGGAGCCTTTTAGTCAAGTTCATAAAAAGAGCTTCTTTTTGGGGTATAGGGGAAGTCTGCGCTTTTTTGGCTCCCCGGAAGGGATTGTTTCAGAGTAAAAATAAGCCATCATGAAATTTCTCCACAATGGCTTGTTTTCTTAGAATATTATAAAATTATTGCTTGTCATATAGAACCGCATTTGTATCTGCTAAAGAATCAATCCCACTCATCCCGCATACCCCTCTGTACTTTCAGACCATCAATCGGTCTTGTAATGCTCCTAAAATACCCCGAAATATCATTTGGAATAATATCACGATAGCTTTCCATGACCAGTTCACGCACATTTTTCTTATTTTCTTCCATCTCTTTCAGAATGGAATTTCTGTCAAATGCTGCTTTCGCCATATCAAAATCTCCCGATGATATCTTTCTCTTATGCTGTTACCGCTTTCTGACTGTCCTCAGCTATTTCCTGAACCACTTCCAAAGGCAGCTCATAATCTTCTGCAATTTCTTCCAAAGTCAGTTTTCCACGAATAATCGCTTTTCTTGCTAATATCTCCTGCTTTTCCCTCACCCTCTGTTCCATAAGCCCTTCCATGATCTCGCACATATCTTTTTTCCCTCCTTCCGTCTCTTTCAGATAGTGTACCCTCTCTTTTAGCAAAGGATTTAACATATCTTCCGCTTTTTTACAGAAAAAATCGTGCATCAGTTTTCCAATCGGTGTGTCCGTATTCCGGTACTGACCGTTGATATACACGATATGGCTTCCGTCACCTAATGGTGCATGGTCTAATTCCTTTACCGTATTTTCCACATGGTATGCCGGAAGCCCCATTTGAAATTTGTCATCTTCCGTAATGAATATCGTATATCGTTCCGGCATCTCTACATACTCCTGCCCTTTCTTTAGAAGTGTCACATCCACCATCGCACCATTAAATCTTGCCCTCTGTACCGGAGCACCGGAAAGCACCTTCTGTACTTCCACATTGTATGCTTTCCCCATGCTGTCCCTTGCCAGTATGTCAAGCCTGACCTCTTTTCCATAAATATTTGACAAGTAATACTGTGCTTTGGAAGAAATGACCGTAATATCTTCTTTTTCCAAAACAATTTTTAGCAGCAGCTCCGTTTCCTGAATCCGCCCGTCAAATACCGCTGACATAAAGGTATCATCAATCAAACGGAATTCAGCGATTGCCCGCGAGTCTGCCTCACGAAGCACTACCTTTTCTGTATTTTCCACACACACTTCCTTTGTATCCCCCATTTTTCATAAATTATTTTTCTCCATAAAGCCTTTTTCTCCGTTAAGGATATTATAACCACGATACGAAAAAAAAGCAATCACTAACACTACCGTTTTCTGTTCTCATTATCCTCGCCCGGCTTTGTTGTCATCAGCTTATAGAGCCTTGTGTCCTTTGGAAATTTGTTCGC
>JAFVAA010000372.1 GCA_017476305.1 Lachnospiraceae bacterium | reverse complement strand
TTGTAACAAGCTTTGCATAGGTATGCTCCTCCTCAACCTGCGTAACATGCTTCAGTTTTTTATCCCCTGCTAACTTTAATAACTCTAAAATCATAGGTCCGCCAAAGGTGGAAAGAGTATCAAAGAGACTTCCGCCTGTCTCCTTTTCCCGGAGCGTATATTTTTTGGATAATAAAATATCTCCCGTGTCCAATCCCTCGTTCATCTGCATGATCGTCACACCGCTCTCTTTTTCTCCATTGATGACCGCCCATTGGATCGGTGCCGCTCCACGAAGCTTTGGCAAAAGAGAGGCGTGTACATTCAGGCAGCCATATTCCGGTATGGCTAAAATCTCCTTTGATAAAATCTGTCCAAACGCCACTACCACGATCACATCTAAATACATCTGGCGAAGCTCAAATAAAAACGCCTCATCTCTGACCTTCACAGGCTGGTACACAGGAATCCCTGCTTCCATCGCCACTTCCTTCACCGGCGAATACTGAATCCTTCCGCTTCGCCCCTTCGGTCTGTCCGGCTGTGTCACTACACCCACGACCTCATGCTCGCTTTCTAACAGCGATTTAAGCGTCGGAACTGCAAAGTCCGGAGTTCCCATAAATAAAATACGCATCATTCCTATTCCTCCGTTTCCTGTGTAGCTGTAATCAGTTCTCCCTCCACCTTCGTTACGTATAAAATACCGGAAAGATGATCTACTTCATGCTGAATCGCTCTAGCCAAAAGCCCTTCCCCCTCCACAATGAATTCATACATAGCTGCGTCAAAAGCCTGTACCTTTACATAATCTGCCCTCGTCACGATTCCGGCTTTTCCGGGAACGCTCAGACACCCTTCCTGGCCGGTCTGCTCCCCGGAAAGCTCTAAAATTTCCGGATTGATAAGGACGAGCGGATCATCTCCCTCCTCCGTCACATCGATCACCACGATTTTTTTCAAAACTCCCACCTGCGGTGCCGCAAGCCCGACTCCCTGAGCATCATACATCGTTTCTAACATATCATTGATGAGCTCGTGAAGTCTCGGTTTCATCTCTGTCACATCCCGACATTTCTTTTCTAAAATCTCATCTCCAAGCGTTCTGATCGTTCTAAGTGCCATTTGCTTTCCTTCCTCCATCTATATCTATATCCATATCTATATATGCTATTATCCGTTAAAAGTGAATATCTGTCTACAGTCATGAAATTCTTTTGTTTCCCTTAAAAACAGTTCCAGTTCATCCTTGATTCCACAAAGCTTTTTATAATCAGCAGATTTAAAATAAAGCACCTTCCTATATGTACTTTTCAAGCGAAGCATCTGTGCATCTGCCGGTCCAAGGATCTTCACATCCTCCCGGCTGCAGACCCGTTCCTTCATCCGTTCAGAACACTCCTCTACATGGTCGAGGTCTTCCGAACAGACCATCACTTCTAGTATATTTGAAATCGGCGGATATTGCAAGAGTTGTCTCATGGCAATTTCCTGACGGAAGAAATTACCATAATCTCCGGCTGCCGCAGCCACAATACTATAATGCTCCGGCTGATAGGTCTGAAAAATCACCTCGCCCTTCTTTTCTGCACGTCCTGCCCGGCCTGCTGCCTGCGCCAGAAGCTGAAATGTCCGCTCCGCCGCCCGGTAGTTCTCTCCATTCAAAGAAAGATCTGCCGCTAAAACTCCCACCAGCGTCACATCCGGGAAATCGTGGCCCTTTACGATCATCTGCGTTCCAATCAGAACATCTGCCTCTTTTTTCATAAAAGCCTTTAAAATCCTTTCATGCCCCTCTTT
>JAFVAA010000371.1 GCA_017476305.1 Lachnospiraceae bacterium | reverse complement strand
ATGCTATGCTGTTTTCATTAAGAAATTTAATAAAACGAAAGGAAGCCGATTTATGGAAGAAAGGAAGAAAAACCTGGTAGTAACGATTGACGAAGAACTACATCACAAATTCAAAGTTTATTGTACAGAACAAAAAACAACTATCAAAGAGATGACGATTAAACTTATTTTAAAAGAGTTAAAAGCACATGAAAGGAAGTGAAATTATAATTGGCAAAAAGAAAGACAGAAAAAATTTTTGAACAACGTGATTTTGTGATGGTATACCATGATTTTTTGGAAAGCAAACTTTTGACGGCAAACGAAAAATTAATATTTATCATATTGAAAAGATTTGTGGACAGTAAAAAACAATGCTTCCCTAGTGTAAAGAAAATAATGGATATTTCTGGATTAAGCGAAAAGACAATAAGAAGGGTTTTAAAATCACTAGAAGAAAAGCATATAATCACAATCGAAACCAGATCGAAAAATAATGGTGGTCAAACCAGCAATCGTTATACAATGTATGATTACAGAGGATTATGGAAAGTTGACAGTGGTTATGATGCTACAAAAATGATTGATGCTCTGGAAAAACAAAGAATGATTGATATATTGTCATCTGAATATTATATTGTAAAAAAAGAAAAAGGGCTTGAATCTGAACCGGTCAAAGCACAGAATCAAGCACCAAAAATAAAACAATATACTAATTTAGAAAATAATACAACAGATTCTAAAGAAAGTCAACATTTGGAGAGATATTCACTAGAAGAAATTAAGCAGCTTTTTAGCTATGAGATTATGATTCACGACGACCCACTTTCGCAACATGACATTGATTCTGTAATGGATATACTTTATACGGCAATGAACACAAAAAAATCTACAATCAGAATTGCCGGAGAGGACAAGCCAACAATGGTTGTGATTGGAAAACTGATGAAGCTACATAAAGAATCCATACTTTATGCAATTGATAAATTTAAGGGGCAGACGGAACGGATTAAGAATCCAACGGCATACATGTTGACAGTTCTCTTCAATGCTCCGGAGCAGTACCGGCTGGACATTGAGAATATGGTATCACATGACCTGGCTAACTGCAGTACTGATATGGAAGAATGATGTAATTATTTATCAAGTAAACAAGAACGAATCCCCGACCATGTGTTGTAACATGGATGAGGGATTCGTTTTTTATTCTGGTAAGAAATTCTACAGTCAGATTTTAGTTGTCCCTGTTATGAGTGAAATCATAATTCTGATTTTATGTAAAGGGAATATGGCAAAAAAGAACAGCCGCTTTATCTTAACTGCCATTCTTTGCAATTTATCCTGCTAAAACAAACTGCTCGTTGCAATCCATGCAGAGAACATGGATTTCTTTTGTTGCCCTGAATGAGTTTCTGCAGCATGGGCAGATGTATTTCCGTGTGCTTGATGGCTTCCGTTTCGTTGGTGTTGCAGGAGTTCCGTTTCCGCTGGTGCCACCGGTAAAGCCACCAAATGAAAAATTGTCCTGCCTCCCAATTCGTATATCTTCCAATCCATTCCGGATGCAGAAATCCAATGTTTCTTCTGTTGGCAGGCTTATTGACCAGCCATATTTTTCGTGACGCTCAATCCGTATCTTTCCAAGTTCTTCCGCTGTTTTTTTAAATTTCTTATTGTGATACACATAGCCGTTGCTGGTGTCTTTGATATTGTGCTGCATATTCCAGATATGGCTGCATTCATGTATTAAGGTTGTTACAACTACCTCTATGTTTCTCCGTAAGTAGTTAGCTGTGATATTTAACTCTTTCATTGCCTTATCGTCTGTAAACCATGTATTACTGACTGATACATGACCGTAAGAACGGACGCATTCTTGGACTGTCAGCGTGATTTCTTCCAGTTCGTTGTTGAAATATTCCTGGTTGATTAGGTTGTAAATTTTTTGTAGATACTGGACAGTTCTTCGGTAGTTGTTTAATTTTTTTGCCATAGTGATTACCTCTCATTTCTTTTACTTGTGGTAGATGGTTAAAGTCTTACATTAACTGTTTTAAGTATAATATGTGTACCCACATTTTACAAGTGCACATTTAAAAAATAATGCACAAACATAAATGAAATTTTTTGTATATTATTATGTATACACACATATTGACAAAATGTGTGCATACATAATATAATCATAGGCAGTGAGCAGCTTGCTAAAAATCATTCAATGAAATTATGTTTTTAGAATTGATAAGCAGAGGTTGAACTATCGTTCTAAAAACATAAGGTACAGATGAAAGAAGGTGGAAGAGTGTGCTGCAAAAAAAATTTAGAAAATTTAAATATTCTTGTTACTCTTGATGAGATTTCAGAAACTGCAATTGAAAAAATGATGTGTAGTAAAAATTCCAAGATAAGGAAGTGTGAGGGATTTATTGGAGATGCTATTCATGAGCATACCAAACTGGCATTAAGGATGCAGGAACATGAAGTTATGAATTGTATTGAGAATACATCTGGCAGGATATTGGATATTACGAGTGAAATGAATAAGGTGTGTTTCAAAGATGGATTAAAGACGGGGGCTTCTCTGGTTCTGGAGTTGTTGAATATCCTATGATACTTGAAATTTCTCCTATTGATACGGTATACTACCAAAGAAAGGTAGGTGTGCCGCATGCCACAAGAGAACAAAGATATAGTAAAAAAGTATCATAAAAAATTAACAACTATTCGTGTTCATTTACCTGCCCCGGATGAAGCTGAAGGGATTCCAGACTATCCTCAAATGATTCGAAACCGGGCGAAGGAATTAGGATTTATCAATAATAAAGGAGTCGATAAGGGAAAAGGATCTGCCAATGCTTACATTTTGCATCTGATAGAAAAGGATTTAGGCATAGAAATGATAAAAGGTATGTATGATCTACGAAATTCAGATTGAACATTTCTGCAGGTCATTTAAAAATATTTCTATTAGTGATTACCTGACATGGACGGTGTTTGCTTGTAGTAGGGCTGCACCGTCTTTTTTATCCGCAAAAAATAAAAAAATGCTTTTAGGTTTTGATTGAAACTATTGCAAGGGGACGAAAAAACAGGTTATGGATTTGCTTTTTTGGATAAGAAAAAGGCACAGGAATGTAGAAATTGGCTCAGGTTTCCTGAGCTAATTTCTACACTGGTTTTGGATATGAAAACGGTTTGGATTTGATGGCTCAGGAAACCTGAGTCAACGAAGCAAAGACAGCTCAGGAAACCTGAGCCAAAGATTAAAAAGCAGCACAGGTTTCCTGAGCTACCGGCATTCTTTTGATGATTTTCATAAAAAAAGTGGTTCAGGAAACCTGTGCCAAAAGAAAAAAATAGCACAGGTTTCCTGAGCTAAAGGCAAAAAAACGGCACAGGTTTCCTGAGCCATATGCCTATTTTATCTGATTTCGGGGGTTTTAGGGGGCAAATGCCACCTAACAAGTGCATTTTTCCGGCGAAAGTCGGACAAAGTGCGTATCTTGCAAATGCCTAAAAGAGTGGATTATACGGAAATGCTTTTTTCTGCCAGATATCAGTTTCCAAAAGGCTAACAATACGTTTTGGGTAAGGCTTTACCATAAAAATCCAACGATATTTTGGAAGAGTTATTTAAAAACATGGTTGACATGAGTACCAAAAGACAGTACTATATAGACATGAACAACAAAAATAAAAAGACATACAAAGAAATATACACCGATCCTGTGAAAGCAGACATATCTTGGTCTGACATAGAGGCTTTGTTTTCGTCGTTGGGGGCAAGAATATCAGAAGGAAGTGGCTCTCGTATACGTGTCGAACTAAATGGGGAAAGGGCCGTATTTCATAGACCGCATCCGGAGAATACTGCAGATAAGGGAGCAGTAAAGTCAGTTCGAAGATTTTTAGAGAATGCTGAGGTAGAGATATGATGAATTATAAGGGGTATATAGGAAAAGTCGAATATGATGATGAGAACCGTGTCTTTACTGGAAGCGTGGTCAACATAAAGTCGGTCATAACCTTTCAGGGAAGTACGGTAGATGAGATTGAAACTGAGTTCAGGGCATCTGTAGACGATTATCTGGAGTGGTGCAAGGAGGACGGTGCAGAACCGGAAAAACCATATTCTGGAAAGTTTAATGTCAGGTTCACACCGGAGCTGCACAGCCAGGCGGTGGCAGGGGCAAAAATACTTGGAATATCACTGAACAGCTTCGTGGAAAAATCCGTTAGGGATGAATTGAGGGTAATGAATGGCTGATACGCTTTTGAGTACAAGGAGTTCTTTGTATGAAACCAGAGTAAGACAGAGT
>JAFVAA010000370.1 GCA_017476305.1 Lachnospiraceae bacterium | reverse complement strand
GCTGGAAGCCTATGCAAAGGAAAATGGATATTCCAATCTCAGGCATTTCACGGATGACGGATGGTCCGGAGGCAATTTTGACCGTCCGGGCTGGAATGAGATGATGAAACTTGTCGAGGATGGGGAAGTCGGAACGATCATCTGCAAGGACATGAGCAGGATCGGCAGGAACTATCTCCAGGTCGGGTTTTATACCGAGGTAGTATTCCGTGAAAAAGGAATCCATTTTGTTGCAGTTTCCAATGGTGTTGACAGCGATGTCAGTGCCAGCAGTGAATTCGCCCCTTTTCTTAATATCATGAATGAGTGGTATCTGAGGGACTGCAGCAGGAAAGTAAAAAATGCGTATAAGGCAAAGGGAGTCAGCGGAAAGCCACTCACAAACTGCCCGCCATATGGCTATCTGAAAAATCCGGGGGATAAGGACAGATGGATCGTGGATGAGGAAGTCAGACCGGCCGTGGAAAGGATTTTTAGGATGGCTGCCGAGGGAATCGGACCGTATACGATAGCAAGGAGGCTTTCCGAGGATAAGGTTGAAAAGCCGTCCTATTATCAGGCGAGGAATGGTATCGGTCCCTATAAGAACCGCTGCAACATGGACACGCCTTATGCGTGGCGAGGTGTTACTATCCAGCGTATGATTGAAAAACCGGAGTATATGGGGGATACAGTCAACTTCCGCACGACAACGGAATCCTATAAGACCAAGAAGCAGATCATAAACAGTCCGGAGGATGTGCTGATCTTCAAGGATACCCATGAAGCGATCGTTGACAGGAAGACGTGGTATCTGGTGCAGGAGTTAAATAAAGTCAGGCACCGTCAGGATAAGAACGGGAAGCCTAGCCCGTATTCCGGCAAGCTGATCTGTGCCGACTGCGGATGCCGGATGAACAGGCATTCCGGTCATTACAGAAAGGGTGCTGACTGGAAAGGGCTGCCGAACGGGAAGATGCGGTATGAACCGGAATCCTTTAACTGCAGCACTTATGAGAAGGCGTATGACAAATTTGTTTCGGGCTGTTCCTCGCACCATATCCAGACAAAAGCGGTAGAGGCGGTATTGCTTGAAACGATCCGCTATGTCTGCAGGTGCGCGGCAGAGGACAGGGACAGCTTTGTAAATTCCTTACGGAGCACGGCGAAGGTAAAGGATGAGCAGACGGTAAAAACTCTTGGAAGAAAGCTGAAAAAGCATGAAAAGAGACACGCTGAACTGGATACGCTGATCAAAAAGGTATATGAGGACAATGCATCCGGCAGACTGTCTGATAAAAGGTATGAGATCCTTTCTTCGGATTATGAGAAAGAGCAGGATAACATCGGGGCAGAGATTGAGAGCATAAAGGCATAACTTGCACGGTATGAGGAAGATACCGACCGGACAGGGGAGTTTCTTGCCCTTGTAGATAAGTACACGGACATTAAGGAGCTTACCCCTGCGATAGTGAATGAATTTGTGGAGAAGATCCTTGTCCATAAAGCGGAACGCATTGACGGGGAGCGGGTGGTGGAGCTTGAAATCTATCTCCGGTTCGTGGGGAAGATGGAACTTCCCGCACAGGAAATGACACCTGAGGAAATCGAGGAACACAAGCGTAAGATGTTCTACAGGGAACGCAACCGCATCTATCAGCAGAGGCGTAGGGCAAAGTTCATGCCGGAGACGAGACGGATCAAAGCGGAGGCGGCAACCAAGGAGGAAGAAAAGCGGATGAAGGAGGCAAAGGAGAATGC
>JAFVAA010000369.1 GCA_017476305.1 Lachnospiraceae bacterium | reverse complement strand
CGAAAGTTTTTCCTCTGCGGAATATCCGTTCCACATTTCATCCAGATTCTGCAACAGAGGATACTTACTTTTATCCAATTTCTGACTGAAATCAATCTCTTCGCTATACATGATATATTTATCAGGGATGTCAGATCCGATGAAATAATTTCCAAATGCCCATGGTACTGCTCCCAATGCTAAAAGGCAAAATACTTTCTTTCGTATCCACACATAAATATTCATCTTCTCCTGTCGTCGTCTTATTGCGGACAGATATTTCCGGTCTTTCCAGCGCAGATATTTCCTGATTCCTAATATAACCGGTAAAAGGATCGAAAAACATACCATGATGCATGTAATGATAAAATTCTTTTCTGCAGTAAAAAGCACACATACAAACACAATCGGAAATGCCACGTTAATTCCAAAATTAGCAACAGTAGGTTCCCACCATGTAGTAAATACTCCGATGCCTGCAAGTATCAATGCCATGACAAAGGCCACAAGTCTTATTCCATGTGGGGAAAGTTCCAAATTGATTTCCGGTATGGAAACTCCAAAGTACCACCATCTTGTCATAGATATCATCCACCCCATTATTGGAATAACCGCCCAAAAAGCGAATGCCCCGATAGGAGCATAGTCCTCTGGAAGATCATCGTCATCTTCTTCCTGTATCTCCGCTGTAGTCTTTTTACTTAACATGCGTTTTTATCCTTTCTTCTGTTCAACATTTTAAACTATAAACTCCATCTGCCTGTTTCCTTTACCTCTGCTGAAAAAAGTGCCTGGTACAAAAGTTTTTGAAATTTGCCCTCCGTCTCTGGATGCTTTCTAATATTCATCCTGTTCTTATATGCTTCATCATAAATCCTATTCAGTTCCTCTAAACAGGATTCCTCCTGTACGATCTGAAACTGCATCATTTTTCTGCCATCGCACTTGATATATGTAACCATATCCTGTCCGTCATCATAAAAGAAAAAATCTTCTTCACAAGCACCCATCTCTTCAAACGGAAGTTCAAACAAACGGTAAGCCCTGCCATCCAGACTATTCCCGATAATCAGGCCTCCTTTCCCCACATCCTTACAGCTGTATAAAATATGCTGACCAGAGGTGCAGATTGCATAATTATTTGGATAATAATAAAAATAGTAATCAAAAAAGCACCATCTCATCCCGCCTTCTTCTACACAGCTTTCACGCAGCCCTTCAAACACCATTTCTTCAAAAACCCCTTGAGAACCAAATACTTTTGGAATATTTTCTCCATCCCTGTCAGACAAATCAAAACCAGCGACCAGATATGTCATATAGTCAAGATCATCTGCATAAACAGAAACATTTTTCCGCTCTTCCACAATCTCTACGGCCTGATTCTCATTGACAAATGCTATATCACATAATTCTTTTGAAAAGGGAGATGGACAAATTTCTTCTTTTTTCTCCCAATCAAAAAGGATGACTTCACAAAAAGAACATTCCCCGACATCCAAAGCAAAGACCAGCCGATTCCCTCTATTTTTTACCTGACAGCACACGACTACTTTGGGATAATCGAAACAAAACTTTTTCTCTTCACCATTCTTTCTACGATAATAAATATTACTCTCCCCCTCTAAAGAGTAATAAATCCCATCATCATAAAAGACTGCCCCGGTAATGCGTTCCGTCTCCATTTTCAAACAAAAAATCTCTTTACACTCTGAAACCACATAAATAGCATCCTGCTCCACAATAGTAAAATACTGTTTTCCCTGAAAATATGTTTCTTTAACCATTTCCATCCCACTCTTCCCACTAAATCTACTGAATCCTTCAATAATCACCAATATGATACTCATGGACGATTGATTATTCCGCGCCCATGAGCATCTTGTCTTAATCTCCTATAACAATGCATAGCTTTCCCAAATCATCATTGTATCCCCCATTTCTGCCCAAATCTATCCGCTTTTTATCACGTCCGGTCTGTAAAACTCACACCCTAACTGAACCGTTTTCTTTCACTGCCACAGAAAAGTATCTTAATTTTTCCAACCGTTCAAAACAACTTTATCTTCATCGTATTTTATAGAAACCAATTTCTCACAATCACTTACATCCAATACCTGCAGCTGATTATGATCACACGTTAAATATTCTAATTTAGCGTTTTGTCCCAGTTTCAACTTTTCTAACTGATTATCTGAACAATCCAGGACACGCAACATCGCATGCCCACTTACATCCAGACTTTTGATCTGATTTCCATCACAACGTAAATCATTCACTTCTAAATTCTGGCTGACATCCAGCACCTGAAGTGAATTATTATAACACCAAAAATTTTGTAACTTTGTATTATGGCTTACATCCAGTTCCGTCAATTCATTATCCATGCACCAAAGTTGCAGAAGATTTGGACAATTCGCGACATCCAATGATTTGATTGGATTCGTTCCACAGTACAGAATTTTTAATTCCGTATTTTGACTAATATCCAATTCCGTCAATCGGTTCCCCGGACACTCTAATTTTTCCAATTTAGCATTATTTTTCACATTAAGAGATGTAATTTGGTTCACTCCACAGTATAATTCCCTTAGTTCAGGAAATACCGTCATATCTAACGAACCTGATATACCCCCGGTCAAAGATTCATTTTTCTCTGTCCCCTCCTGAGCTGACCCATCTGTTTTTATCTGAACCATCAGTGATTTCAAAAGTCCATTTTCCCACTCATATCCAATTTCATTATTGCTATTGGTTCGTAGTAAAATTTTCTGAAACTCATTTTCTTCCGTAGTATTATGAGGAACTCCATCATCCTTTGACCACGATGGTGGATTTGTCTGAACAGAATCCTCTTTTTTCCCTTCCACTACTACACTGCAAATCAGCTTTTTACTTTTTATTTTCTTTTTCTGCTGAAATTTTACAGAAACCACAATCTTCGTACTTCCTTCTTTT
>JAFVAA010000368.1 GCA_017476305.1 Lachnospiraceae bacterium | reverse complement strand
TAACTTTTCTCCTGAAAATATGACTATTTTCCATAACTGTGCTATAATGTGATAACGATACAGATTTCCAGTGCTTCAGTCAAGCCTGAAGCATTACGCAGAAAAATACCAAACAGGAGGATACTATGAAAACCATAGATCTGCATGTACATTCCAATTTTTCAGACGGCACTTTCTCACCAAAGGAATTAATTCTTTTAGCTAAGAAAAAAGGATTGTCAGCCATGGCACTTACCGACCACGATACCGTGAGCGGAATCACCCCTATGCTGGAGGCCATAAAAGAGACAGGGGCAGAACTCGAATTTATCCCCGGAACAGAATTATCCGTAGATTATAAAGGAACAGAAATCCATATGGTCGGTCTTTTTCTCGACTATACCAATAAAGAATTTATAGAGCGCACCACTTTCTTTCGGAAGAAACGTGAGAACAGGAACGAAGAAATGGTGGAAAATTTCAGGAACGCCGGAATTCCCATGACAATCGACGCCCTAAAGGGCGGAAATCCTGATACTGTGATTACCAGAGCGCATTTCGCAAAATTTCTAATAGAAAACGGAATTGTAAAAAACGCAAAAGAAGCCTTTACCGATAAATATTTAGGAGAACATTCTCCCTTCTATGTTCCCAGGACCCATATGGATTCCATGGATGCGATCCGGCTGCTCTTAAAAGCGGACGGAATTCCGGTCCTTGCCCATCCCATGCACTATAAAATGGAGGAAGGCAGGCTTCGCACCATGCTTTCGGAGTTAAAAGAAGCCGGACTTGTCGGTATGGAAACCAGATATTCCAATCATACCGAACAGGACAATGTATTTACCTCCCGACTCGCTAAGGAATACGGACTTCTTCCCAGCGGCGGATCGGATTTTCACGGAAAGAACAAGCCTCTTATCGAGCTCGGTACCGGCAGGGGAAATCTGGTGGTTCCGTATGAATTTTTAGAGCAGCTAAAATTGAAAAAAGAACAGGGAGTTTAGCTTCCCTGTTCCTTTTTTATTCCTCGCCCTGCTTGTCAATTTCCACGATATTATCCTTTTTCATCGGAATCCTGCAGTTTTTATTGCTTCCAAACTCCACGATTACGACTTCATCCATAATATCGATCACCACACCGTAAAATCCACTCATAGTCAAAATACTATCTCCTACCGCCAAAGCACTAAGAAGCGTCTCATGTTCCTTTTGCTGCTTTTTCTGTGGACGAATCGCAAAAAACCAAAATACTGCAAATATGACTACATAAATCAAGATCATGCCAATCATCCCCATGCCACCGGCACCGGTGCTCTCTGCTAAAAATACATTCATTCTATTCTTCTCCTTCCTGCATTCCTTCTATCTTCTTTCTTTTATATTCCTTAAAACAGCCCTTTTCAATCGCCTCGCGGATTTCCTCCATCATCGTGTTGTAAAAATACAGATTATGTGTTACCAAAAGCCTCAGCCCCAGCATCTCCTTTGCCTTTAAAAGATGCCTGATATAAGCTCTGCTGTAGCTTTTGCATACCGGACAGCCACAGGTCTCATCAAGAGGTCTTTCGTCCAGTTCATACTTCGCATTCTGCAGATTCATCTTCCCATGATTCGTATATGCATGTCCATGTCTTCCGTTCCTCGACGGATAGACACAATCAAAAAAATCCACACCACGCTCTACCGCCTTTAAAATATTGACTGGTGTTCCCACCCCCATCAGATAGACAGGTTTTTCCTCCGGAAGATATGGAACCGTCTTTTCTATGATTTCATACATCTCTTCATGGGTTTCCCCTACAGCGAGGCCTCCCAGAGCATAGCCATCCAGATCCATCTCAGAAATCCTCTTTGCATGCTCGATACGGATATCCGGGAAAGTCCCTCCCTGATTGATTCCAAAGAGCATCTGTTCCTTATTTATAGTATCTGAAAGGCTGTTCAGACGTGCCATCTCCGCTTTACACCTGAGAAGCCAGCGTGTCGTCCGGTCTACGGAATCCTGCATATATTCTCTCGTCGCCGGATGCGGCGGACATTCATCAAATGCCATCGCAATTGTGGACGCAATATGCGACTGAATCTGCATGCTCTCCTCCGGTCCCATAAAAATCCTTCTTCCATCCACATGAGAGCGGAAATAAACACCCTCCTCTTTAATTTTACGCAGTTTCGCTAAAGAAAATACCTGAAAACCACCGGAATCCGTAAGTACCGGGTTGTCCCATGCGATAAATTTATGGATTCCTCCTAAATGCTTCACGATTTCATCTCCAGGTCTGACATGCAGATGATACGTATTGCAAAGCACCACCTGTGTTTTTAGTCCTATGAGGTCATCGGTAGAAACTGCCCCCTTCATGGCTCCGACCGTTCCGACATTCATAAATACCGGTGTCAGGATTTTTCCATGGACCGTGGCAAGCTCTCCTCTTTTCGCATGACCATCCTTGCAAATCAATCGATACATTTTCCTGCCCTTTACCCTTCAAAATAATCATGCAAAAACCGAAAAAGCCCAAACAAAAGTGCTGCCAGAATGAGAAGAAACAAAGCTTTTACCACCACCGGCAGTAAAATGAGTGCCAGTATCACTACGGCAAGGGCTATCAGCATAAAAATCAGTCTGCTGACAAACGCCTCCTTCTTTTCTTCCCGTCTTTCTTCTTCGTATGCTCCCGAATGTTCTTTACTGTATTCGCTTCTCGCCTGCTCTGTATAATAATCCGCCATCGGTCCTTTTGATGCCTTATAAGCCTCTATGATGGTCCTTGCGATTAAACGCGGATCCCCTAACTCCTCCAAGAGTTCTCCCTCTGACAAATCGGATTCCTCAAAATAATTTCGATAAAATTTGATATTTTTTTCTACTTCCTCTTTTGGAACATATCCTTCTAAGGACTCCCGCAAAACAGCTAAAAACTCCTTTTTGCCCATATACCCTCCTTATAGAACAATGAATCATCAGGTACATCCTGTAAACTACATTGAAAAACAAACAACCTTGCAGCCACTTTCAGGAGAAGCCGCAAAGCTGTCCTTTTTCTTTTATCATTCTGTTCGATCTGTTTTACAGCAAAACCGCTGCCAGCAGCTCTCAGGCTTTTCCCACAGAACCGAAAAGCTCCATTTTTTCCTTTACGGTAGCCTTGATGGCTTCTGCACCAGGTGCTAAAAGCTTACGGGGATCAAATCCTTTCCCCTGTTTGTCCTTTCCTTCCTCGATATACTTACGTGTCGCCTCCTGGAATGCCAGCTGGCACTCGGTATTAACATTGATCTTTGCTACACCGAGAGAAATCGCCTTTTTAATCATATCCTCAGGAATTCCTGTACCTCCGTGAAGTACCAGCGGCATGTCCCCGGTCTTTGCCTTGATTGCCTCTAAGGTCTCAAAGCTTAAGCCTGCCCAATTCTC
Source organism: Lachnospiraceae bacterium (assembly GCA_017476305.1). Taxonomy (GTDB): domain Bacteria; phylum Bacillota; class Clostridia; order Lachnospirales; family Lachnospiraceae; genus Butyribacter. The sequence goes on along the minus strand of JAFVAA010000368.1, from coordinate 4,980 downwards.
CGGATATTTTCCATGAATGTTTCCGATTCCTGCTGCCAGCATCGTAACTCCTAAATCAGCTACTGCCTTACATTCATCCGGATCTGCACATTCACCGGCACCTACGACACCATCTTCCTCTCCACCGATGGAACCGACCTCAGCCTCCAAAGAAAGACCAAGTACGCCACAGGCATTGACGAGCTCTGTCGTCTTTGCGATATTCTCCTCGATCGGCAGATGGGAACCATCAAACATGATAGAAGAAAAGCCTGCATTGATACATGCCTTTGCCCCTTCATAGGAACCATGATCCAGGTGAAGTGCTACCGGTACTGTGATATTTAACTCCTCGAGCATCCCGTTCACCATACCTACAACCGTCTTATAACCGCACATATACTTTCCTGCGCCTTCAGATACGCCCAGGATGACCGGTGACTTTAATTCCTCGGCTGTCAGCAAAATAGACTTTGTCCACTCTAAGTTGTTGATATTGAACTGACCTACTGCATACTTTCCATCCCTTGCTTTTTCAAGCATTTCCTTTGCTGAAACTAACATAATCCTAACCTCCATCTTTGATTTTTTGTTACTATCTAAAGTAAACGATGAAAAAGCTTTGTCGTTTACCAGAAAACAGCAACGATTTTAATATGTATCAATTTTAATTCCTACAATATTATATACTATAATAGCAGAAAAAGAAATATAAAAATGTAAAAAAACATAATCTGCCTTTTTGAATATTCAGTAATAAGCCAAAGCTTTTCCTCTTTACACAATCGTCCAGCTCTGCCCCTCTGTCTGGAGCTTTACCATCCGGGCAAATACACCTTCCTGCTCCATCAGCTCCTTCGGGGAGCCCTGCTCAGCCACACCTCCATCCGAAAGCACCACAATCTTATTCGCACCAGCCACGGTACGCATCCTGTGGGCAATGACCATGACCGTTTTATCCTTGATGAGTCTTGAAAGTGCACTCTGCACCCTTGTCTCATTCTCTACATCTAAGGATGCTGTAGCCTCATCCAGCAGAATAATCGGCGCATCCTTTAAAAACGCACGGGCAATCGAAATTCTCTGCCGTTCGCCGCCGGAAAGCTCACTGCCGTTTTCACCGATAACGGTATCGTAGCCATTTGGAAGCTCCCGTATAAACTCATCACAGTTCGCCAGTCTCGCTGCTTCCAAAACCTCCTCATCCGAAGCATCCTTTTTTCCTACACGGATATTCTCCATAACCGTATTGTTAAAGAGAGTAACATCCTGGAAAACGATAGAGAATGCCCCTAAAAGCGTTTCCGGATCGACTGTGCTTACATCCACGCCACCGACCGTGACCTTCCCCCTGTCTGCATCCCAAAAGCGTGCCGCAAGCCTTGATACCGTCGTTTTACCACCACCTGACGGACCAACCAGTGCCGTGACCTCTCCCTGCTTTGCTGTAAAGGAGACATCCGAAAGCACGGTTTTCCCATCCTCATAGGAAAATCCCGCATGCTCAAAAACAATATCATAGCCGTCCGGTGCAAACGAAGAAGAACCCTCCTGCTCCTTTGTGCGATTGATTTCATTCATACGATCCACATTCACCTGCAAAGCATTGATTGCCGCCAAATTGATGAGTGTGCTGCTCATCGGCTCATAAAGTCTCGATGCCACCAAAAGGAAACAGAAAAACTGCATAAGCGTCAAATCTCCTCCTGTGAGCATAGTCCCACCCACAAGCGCGACCGTGCCAATGCCGAACTTTAAAAGCATCTGTGCCGAAACGACGAAGACTGCAGTACCAAGCTCACTGCCGATTGCACGTTGTTCGACAAGGTCAATTTTCTGCTCCAGATCCTTCAGATACCCGTCTTCCGCATTGTTGCTCTTTAAATCACGGGAGGTTTCAATAAACTCCTGTATTCCTTCATTCAAATCAAGTTTTGCATCCGTCTGCTTCCGGTAAAAATACTGCTGCACCCGTTTCGAAGTCAGTACGATGATGAGTGCCACAGGAATCGGCCACACTGCCGCAAGCGCCATTCTCCACTGAAAGAAAAACAGGCCGATACAAATAACAAGCGTAGAGACAATACTGCCATAATACTGTGGAATCTGGTGTGAGCCGGAATGCTCTAACACCTCCGCATCCGTCATGATGGTATTGGTAAGATCCGCAAGGTCTCTCTTTGCAAAAAAGGATAACGGAAGCTTTCTAAGCTTTTCTGCAAGCGAGATTCTCCTCGCAGCAGACTCCTTATAAGTCGCTTTATATGCGGTATTGTACTGCCAGATGCCCGTGAGGAGAATGAGCACGAGGCACACTGCGATTCCACCGATATAAAATCCCGTGCGGGAGGTCAGATTCACGCCATCCAAATAATCCCCCGTAAACAGATATAGTAAAGTCACCGGAAACATCAATGCCAGATTCTGTGCCACAACAGATAAAATACCAAAAATCATTTCCCTTGCCCCCTGCTCAGACAGGGCAAATTTATTCTGAAAATACTGTCTCATACTGCCTCACCTACCTTCCAGCTGATTGCGCTCTGATATTCCTTCCACATGGCACTGTAAAGCCCGTTTCTTCCCAGCAGCTCCTCATGCCTGCCTGTCTCAACGACTTCTCCACGGTCAAACACATAGATTTTATCTGCATTCCGAATCGTAGAAAGCCTGTGTGCGATCAGGATGACCGTACTGGATTTCGTAAGCTCTATAAATGCTTTCTGGACAAGCACTTCATTTTCCGGATCGGCAAATGCCGTAGCTTCGTCCAGAATGACTACAGGAGCTTTTTTCAGAATTGCCCTGGCGATGGCGATACGCTGTTTCTCACCACCGGATAGGTACGTTCCTTCCGAACCGAGTACCGTAGCTATCCCCTGTGGCAGACGTGCTATGATATCATCACACTGCGCAGCCCGCAAAGCCTCTCTGATTTCCGCATCCGTGGCATCAGGCTTTGCGATACGCAGATTATCCGCAATGGAGCGTTTTAAGAGTCTGCTGTCCTGAAACACATAGGAAACCATGTTCATTAGCTCTGCCTTACCGATTTCCCGTACATCCACCCCACCGATGGATACACTTCCCTCCTGTACATCAAAAAATCTGGAAATCAGTCCTGCAGCCGTGGTCTTTCCACTGCCGGACGGTCCCACCAATGCGACGATTTGATCCTTATCCGCAGACTGGACAGATTTTTCACGGCCGGATTTGCGTCTTCCGCATAACGGTATGTCGCATTCTTTATTTCCACAAATGCACCGGATGGCGTTTTCCTTTCCTCCGCTTCGGAAAGCGGTACGATGTCCAGAATGGAATTTACCCGCTCCATTGTATCACTAATCTTCAAACTGTTTTCCGACATATACATCACCCGCATCATGGTCGTGGTGATAATTGGTGTAAAAATAACATAAAAGAGAAAATTCACAAGCAAATCCTGATTTGCCCCAATACCCTGTGCCACTGCACCTCCTCTTGTCAAAAACAGTGTCAGACCGATAAGAAAGGCAAATGCTGAATGAATGAACATCGTAAATAGCACCATGGAGCTTCGGCATTCAAAGGTATACTTTAAACAAAAATTTCCGTAATCATCTATGGATTTTTTAAACCGGTGAAAGGAAAACACGGTCTGACCGAAGGTCTTCACTACGGGGATACCGCGCACATATTCCACCGCCTCATTGCTCATGTTTTCTAATGCATTCTGATACCGCCGCATATCCTCTGCCATCGCCGGTCCTGCCATGCGGGACATCATACAGAATGCCACGATGATAGGAACCAGACACGCAAGCCCAAATCTCCAGTCATAGAGAAAAAGCATCACGACCATCGCAACCGGTGTCACGATTGCCTGTGCCATATCGGGCAGGTTATGGGCGAGCAGCGTCTCCGTAGAGGCAGTTGCATCCATCACGATACGTCGTACCTTTCCGGAACCCATCTCATCCGCAAAGCCGATTGGGAGCTTTGCAATGTGACGAAGCAAAGCCTTTTTCATATTCCCCGCCACGCGGAATGCTGAAAGATGGGAACACATCAATGCACCAAAATAGACCAGCATGTAGAGCAGAGAAAAAAGGACTGCCATCCAGCCGTTATGTGCGATGTTTTCTGCCTCTGAGAAATTCGGGCGCACCCGAATCACCTCTTTGATGATCCGCCAGAGATAGACAAACGGCATCAGTGCTAAAATTCCCGTTCCTGCAGACAGACACAGCGAAAGATAGGTAAGCACCCTATGTCCCCCTGCATAGTCCATCAGCGCAGAAAACGCCGACGGTTTTTTCTGTTTCTTCATAAGTCACAACTCCCTTCTGTTAGATACAACTAACCGTAATTTATTTTTTATGGGGACCTTCGTCCCCATTTTACCTGAATCATGCGAAGCACCGAACCGCCTTACCTGCCATTCGTCAGTCGGCATGCATCCGGTAAAGTCTGCTTCCTTTGCTTTTGTCTGTCATATGCCCATCAGCTTCTGCCAGCCTGCTGTGTAAAATGCGTGAATCTGCCTGACACAGTTTACAGCCTTCTCCTTTGGAACATCGTGAATCACTAATTCAAACATTCCCGCGAACATACCACTCGTAATGCTGTGCTCCAAAACAGGCTCAATCTGCGTTCCCATCGGATAGCCAAGCTCTGCCATGTGCATTTCGAACTCATGTGTGCTGTCTATCTCACGCTGCGTCAGCTCATGCAGTAAATTCTCATATCTTGTGCCGGAGGCAGCGGTCAGGAGCAGCTTAAACTCTGTCAAATGCCGGTACATATACTCGACCATCTCTGCCATACATTTCCCGCCAATATCCCCCATATGCTCTTTCTGCTCCTCCTTCGTCATTTTCCAAAAGGATTCTAACGCATCATCATACATCTGCAGAATATGGTCATAATGCTTCCCGACCAGGGCTTCAAACAGCTCCTCCTTGCTTTTGTAATACCAGTAAAAGGATCCTGTCGTAACCCCGGCATCTCTCACAATGCTCC
>JAFVAA010000367.1 GCA_017476305.1 Lachnospiraceae bacterium | reverse complement strand
GGCAGTTTTTTCGTTAATGAGTATATATGGGAGAAAGGTGAGTATTTTCAAGCAGGCTTTGACATAAAGGAGAAGGATATCTCATATAATGAAAATAGAAAAGTGATAGCAGCATGTTACTTTAATTTAATCGGAGGATTCGTTATGTCAAAGACAAAAATCGTGGTGTTACAGGTGAGAAAAATCATATATGCAGGAATTTTTGTAGTGCTTGGAATGATTATTTTAGGGGTACTTTTAGCGATGTTTCTGCCGAAAAAAAATTCGGAGGTGGGAAGCGTTTCCAGACCGGAGGAAAAGACAGTAGAGAAAAAATATGAGGCGGGTGTCTATACGAAGGAGATAGAAATCGGGGACAGTACGGTAAATTTAGAGCTGGCACTGGACGAGGGACAGGTAAAGTCTTTAGAGCTCGTAAATCTGGAGGAGAGCGTGGAGACCATGTATCCCCTGATGAAGCCGACGGTGAAAAAACTGGAGAAAAAGCTGATTGCGGGAAAGGATATTCATAAAATCAAGCTTTCCGGAGATGCGAAGTACACGGAGAAAATGATTTTGGAGAGCGTGGAAACGATGCTGGAGGAGCATAAAAAATAAGATAAATTTCGTTTGCCTGCAGAGGGAGTGACTGTATCAGATAACAGTAGCAGGAATGGGATATTGGTAAAAAAAATCTAAACATATTATCTGAGATATGATAAAATAAATGCTGACGCATTTATCATGGAAGTTGCTTCGCAACTTCATTATGCCAGAAAGCATGGCAATAAATATGCTAAAATAAATGCTGACGCATTTATCATGCAAATTGCTTCGCAATTTGGTAATGTCCAAAAACCATGGACATTTTTATGATAAAATAATTTCAAATACAGCATGATTCATATCATAAAGATTCAAGGTCTACTGCCATGATTCGCTGCCATTTGCAGCCGGTGCGACTGTGAATAGTGACAGGTAAGAAACGGAACGAAATTTACATTATGGAGGAAAAGCATGTCAATTCAATTTGTTTTAGGTGGTTCAGGATGTGGAAAAACATATTTTATGCAGCATTATTTTTTAAGGGAAGCAAAGCTGTTTCCAAGCAGACAGTACATATTTTTAGTTCCGGAGCAGTTTACGATGCAGACGCAGAAGGAGCTCGTGTCTCTCAGTGAGGACGGGGGCATCATGAACATTGATGTGCAGAGCTTTGTGCGTCTGGCATTTCGTATTTTTTCAGAGACCGGGGCGAATCGTATGCCGGTGCTGGATGATATGGGAAAGACGATGATTTTAAAAAAGCTGCTTTCCGGGATGGAGGACAAGCTTTCTTATTTTGGGAAAAATGTAGAAAAAAGCGGGTACGTACAGGAGATAAAATCTTTTTTATCCGAGCTGTATCAGTATCATGTGACGGAGGAAAAGCTGGATGATATGATAAAGGCAGCAGAAGACAGACCTCTTTTGGTGAGGAAGCTGCAGGATATGAAAACGGTTTATAGGGAATTTTCTGAGTATTTAAAGGAGCATTATATCACGTCTGAGGAAGTGATGGATGTACTGGCGAGAGTGACGGAGGAATCGGAAATTTTAATGGACAGTATCGTTTGTCTGGATGGTTTTACCGGCTTTACCCCGACACAGTATGAATTTTTAAGACGCTTAATTCGTGTGGCGAAAAAGGTGTACATCACGGTGACGATGGATGAGAGGGAGAGTATCGTAAGTCCGGGACCGAAGCATGGGCTTTTTTATCTGAGCCGGAAAACGCTGTACCGGATTCGGAAAATTGCGGGGGAGTACGGAGTCGAGGTCTGTGAGGAAATCTGGACAGGAAGGAAAAAAGAGGAGACGAGGTTTTTTCATGAAGAAGCTGCTATTCTGAAAGCAGATAATGCTCAAAAAAGTGAGGGGAAGGTGTACAGGAAATATTTTGCGGAGGGAATTGCATTTTTAGAAAGGGAGCTGTTTCGGTTTCCGATAAAGCAGAAGAAGGGAGCTCCGAAGGATATTTCGATTCATGTACTGGAAAACCCGGAGAAGGAGATGCAGCTTGTCATAGAAAAAATCAGGACACTTTTATATGAGGAAAAATGCAGGTACAGAGATATCGCTGTAGTGACCGGGGATTTAAAAACCTATGGAATGCTTGCGAAGGATGCGTTTTTAAAGGCGGGGATTCCCTGCTTTGTGGATCAGAAAAAGGGAATCGAGGAGCATCCCTTCGTGGAACTGATCCAGTCGGTCATCGAGATATTTTTGTCGAATTTTCGGATGGAAAAGGTGATGCAGTTTGAGAAAAATATGTTTTCTCTGGCGACGAAGGAGCAGAGTGATTTTTTAGATAATTTTTTACGGGCGAGTGGAATCTACGGGTATAAAAAATGGCAGGAGGTATGGGATGAAAGCATTTTATCCCGGGAAATGGAGCAGAAGGAAAAGGAAAAGCTGCATCTGTTTTTAGATACGATTCGTGTGGAGGTTTTGGATCAGATTGGAGAGCTGTATGAGAAAATCGGGAAGGGGAAGCATACGGTCAGGAAATTTTCGCAGGCATTTTGTGAATGGATGGAGGAGGAAGGATATTATTTTAAAATAGAAAAGCAGGTGGAAAAATTCGAGGAGCAGAAGGAAAAAGCACTTGCGTGGGAATATCGGCAGATTTATGAGATTGTGCTCGGAGTATTTGATAAGCTGGTAGAGCTTTTGGGTGAGGAGAAAATGAGTTTAAAGGAATTTCGGGAGATTTTAGGCACTGGATTTTCCGAGGCGAGGATTGGGCTGATTCCACCGGGGATTGACCAGGTTCTCGTGGGCGATATGAACAGAAGCCGTCTGGCGCATATCAAGCATCTGTTTTTTATCGGGGTGAATGATGGCATTATCCCGCAGGCGGCGGGCAAGGGGGGAGTGATTTCGGATGCGGAGAGACAGTTTTTATCGGATGAGGAGTTTGAACTGGCACCGACGCTCAGGGAGAGCATCTATACCGAGCAGTTTTATCTGTATCTGAATCTTACGAAGCCGGATACGCATTTATATCTGACCTATCATGAGACGGGAACGGATGGAAATGCGAAGAAGCCGTCCTATATCATTGACCGGATTTTAAGGATGTTTCCGGATTTAAAGCCTGTAGTCGAGGAAAACAGAACCGATGACAGCTATCTTTTAGGGAACTTTTTTGGCAGGGATTATCTGATCGGGGGACTTCGGAAAAAAAATTTTTCCGAACAAAAATGGAAGGAAATTTTCCGGTTTTATAAAGCGGATGAGGAGAGAAAAAAGCAGCTTTCGGACTGGGTTTCGGCTGCATTTTACAGAGAAAATCAGAAGGCACTTTCGAAGGAAGCCGTGCATGAACTGTATCATGAGGTGCTTTCCGGGAGCACTTCACAGTTTGAGCAGTATGCAGCATGCGCATTTGCTTATTTCATGCGGTATGGGCTGCATTTGAAGGAGCGAAAGGAGCATCAGGTCGCCTTTTTTGATATTGGAAATATTGCCCATGCGGCACTTGAACAGTATACGAAGGACATGCTCTCTGAGAAGAAGAATTGGACGGATTTTGATGAGGAGGAGCAGAAGCGCAGGGTGGACAGGTGCGTAGAAGCCGTGGTTCCGGATTATAAAAACGGACTTCTTTTACAGACGGAGCGGGACAGCTATTTGATTTCCCGCCTGAAACGTATCGTGGGAAGAACGGTATGGGCGATTACAAAGCAGATGGAGGCAGGAAACTTTCAGACGGTGAGGAGTGAGTTTGGATTTGAGGTTTTAGAGGGCAGAAAGGGGGAAGAGGCAGAGAGGAAAGTTTCGGAACCCTTTGCAGAGGAATCGGATCCGATCCGTGTTTATGATTTTGATGAGGAAGGAAATGAAGTTTTAGAAGACAGGATGGAAAAGCAGGGGGAAGAAAAGCGGGAGGCTTTAGAGCAGGACGGGCTTTTGAGACTGATTGGAAGAATTGACCGAATCGACGGAATGGAGGATGAAGAAAGGGCATATCTTTCTGTGGTGGATTATAAAACAGGAAAAAAGGATCTTTCTCTTTCCGAGCTGTATCATGGACTGCAGCTGCAGCTGATGATTTATTTAAAGGCGGGGATGGAAACGAAGCAGGAAAAGACGAAAAAGCTGGTGATTCCTGCGGGCATTTTATATTATCATGTGGCAGATCCGATGGTGAATAAAAAGGCGGGAGAATCAAAGGAGGAGATGGAGCTTAGAATTTTAAAGGAGCTTCGTATGGGCGGTTTTTTAAATATGGACGAACCGGTACTGTCTTCGTTTGATAAAAGCTTTCAGGGGGAAAACGGAGAGCTGCCTGCTTCCATAGATTCTCATATTTTTTCTATGGGAACGACGAGCAAAGGGGCTTTAAAAAAGACCTCGAAGACGCTTACGACAGAGGATTTTTCACTGCTTTTAGATTTTACGGAAAAGAAGCTTAGGGAAATTCATGCAGAAATCATGGATGGGAATATGAAAGCGGAGCCGTTTAGGGATTCGGCGGGGGGAGCATGTGCATACTGCCCGTATCATGCGGTCTGCAGGTTTGATGTACGGATACCGGGGAATCACTATAAGGATATAGAGAATTTGAGTGATGATGATGTGATGGAGAGGATTTCGAAGGATCTGTCAGAGAGTGGGGAGTAGAAACGAAAGCACAAATATTCGTGCAGAAATGAGGATAAGGATGGAAAATAAGGTAGCGTGGACAAAGGATCAGAAAGATGTGATAGAGCTTCGGGACAGGGATATTCTGGTGTCTGCTGCAGCAGGCTCCGGGAAGACTGCGGTTCTGGTGGAGAGAATTATTGAAAAAATCACGGACCGGAAAAATCCGTGCGATATCGACAGACTTTTGGTGGTGACTTTTACGAAGGCGGCAGCAGCAGAAATGCGAACCCGCATCGGGGAGGGCCTGGAAAAGAGGCTTTCTATGGAGCCGGAGAACGAGCATATTCAGAAGCAGATGAGTTTACTGCATGCAGCACAGATTTCTACGATTGACAGCTTTTGCGGGTGGATTGTGAAAAATTATTTTCATGTGATTCATTTGGATCCTGTGTACCGGATTGCAGATTCTGCGGATCTGGATCTGATGAAGCAGGAGGTTTTAGAGGATCTTTTAGAGGAAAAGTATGCAGAGGCGAAGGAAAAAAAGGATACGGTATTTTATGAATTTACGGAAATTTTTTCCACGGGGAGGACGGATCACTACATCGAAGATTTGATTTTAAATTTATATGAGATTTCGACTAGTATGCCATATCCGGAGGATTGGATTCGTTTCTGCGGAGAGAGCTATGATTTTTCAGATATAGAGGCAATGGAGCAGTCCGAATGGATGTCTGTGTTTATGGAGTATCTGAAAAAAAATGTGGAAATTTTTTTAGAAAAGGCGAAAAATGCCAGAAATCTCTGTATGCTTTCAGATGGACCGGGGGCGTATCTGGAAGCGGTAGAGCAGGATGTATCCTTTTTAGAAGGTTTACAGAGGAAAAAGACCTTTGGGGAATACCAGGAGCTTTTATCGAAGTTAAATCCAATGAAGCTAAAGGCTGTACGTGGGAAGGATGTAGATGGAACGATAAAGGAAAAGGTAAAAAGTCTGCGGGAAGGATATTTAAAAAAGGGAATTTTAGAGTTAAAAGAGAAATATTTTTTTCAGTCCGAAGAAGAAATGTTTTCCGATATGAAAAAAATGGCACCTTATGTACGAAAATTATCCTCTTTGGTTTTAGATTTTCATCGGGCATTTTCTGCGAAAAAAGCAGAGGAGGGACTGGTGGATTTTTCGGATGTGGAGCATTTCGCTTTACAGATTCTGGTGAAAAAGGGGGAGGACGGTGCCCTGCATAAGAGTGAAACTGCTCTGGAATTACGGGGATTTTATGATGAAATCATGATTGACGAATACCAGGACAGCAATGAGGTGCAGGAGCTGATTTTGACCAGCCTGTGCGGGACGCCGGGAGAGAAGCCGACGCTTTTCATGGTAGGAGATGTGAAGCAGAGTATTTATAAATTTCGTATGGCAAAGCCGGAAATTTTTTTAGAAAAATATAAGCGGTTTACGACCGGAAAAGGTCCGGAGCAGAGGATTGACCTTCATCAGAATTTCAGAAGCCGCGCTTCGGTTTTAGAGAGTGCGAATTTTATTTTTGAACAGATTATGACGGAGGATTTCGGTGGAATTGCCTATGATGATGCGGCGAGGCTGGTGCCTGGTGCTGAATTTGAAAAGACGGAGAAGCGGACGGCAGGACCATCGGAAATCCTTTTGATTGACAGGGGCGGCAGCAGTCAGGAGGTGGAAAGAGAGGAGTTAGAGGCGTTTTTAATCGGGCAGAAAATCCGAGAGCTGGTACAGGGGGAAAATCCACTCTATGTAAAAGGGAAAAATGGGTATCATCCTGTGGAGTACAGGGATATTTCTATCCTGCTCCGGACGATGTCCGGTTGGTCGGAAAGCTTCGTGGAGGTTTTGAATGATATGGGAATCCCTGCATTTGCGGAGACAAAGACCGGATATTTTACTTCTCTGGAGGTGGAGACACTTTTAAATTACCTTCATGTCATTGACAATCCGAGGCAGGATATTCCTTTGGCGGCGGTGCTTCGCTCGGTGCTCGGGCGAATTACGGATGAGGAGCTTAGCTTTATTTCTGCGATGCCGAAGCGTATGGATTTTTGGGACCAGGTACTCACCTTGATGGAGGAAAAGCCAGAAACGGAACTGGGGAAAAAGCTGTCTGCTTTTCGGGAGAGACTGGAGAGCTATCAGGAATATGCGCAGACGAGAAGTGTCTATGAGCTTTTACAGAAAATCTATGAGGAAACGGGGTATTATCACTATATGTCCGCGATGCCATCCGGCGAAAAAAGAAAGGCGAATCTGGATATCCTTTTGGAGCAGTCCGTGGAGTTTGCGAAATACGGACATAGTGGGATTTACCGGTTTGCAAGATATATAGAAAGCCTAAGAAAAGCAAATGTCGATTTCGGGGAGGCTTCGACCAATTCGGAAAATACAAATGCGGTACGAATTATGTCGATTCATAAAAGTAAGGGTTTGGAATTTCCTGTGGTTTTTGTGGCTGGTATGGGGAAGCAGTTCAATGTCATGGATACCAGAAGGGCGACACTGATGGATGGAAATTTCGGAGTGGGCTGTGATTTTATTGATTCTTCTCTGCGTATCAGGCAGCCGACACTTTTTAAAGGTTTTTTAGCGAACCGGATGCGGTTAGAGATTTTAGAGGAGGAGGTCCGGGTGCTTTATGTGGCACTGACACGTGCGAAGGAAAAGCTGTTTTTCGTGGGTTCCGGGAAAGGTCTGAAAAAGCTGATGGAAAATTCGCTATTTTCTGCGGATGAGTCTGTAGACTACAGAGTGCTTAGTACAGCTACGACTTATCTGCATTGGATTTTAGCGGCTCTTTTGAAACGGGAAAAGATGAAAAACGCTGCTTTTTCCTATCTGGAGGAGGCTTCGGAGGAGGAAATACTGTCGTATGGTCACTTTCAGGATGAACTGTTTTCTCTGGAGATTTTTTCCTATCAGGATATTCTGGCTTTGGAGGGAGAGCGGATCCGGGAGGAGATTGATGAATTTGGGGCACTGCAGGATTTGAAAACTGATGTGGTTTATGATAAGGAAATAAGGGAGCTTTTAGAGAAGCAGGAAAGCTATCGGTATCCATTTCTTCCGGAGGCGAATCTTCCGGTGAAAATTTCGGTATCGGAGCTAAAGAGAAGGGCAAATGCACTGGCAGAGAAGGTGAAGGAGGATGCGGTTTCGGAGGCGTCCATATTTGCGGTTCAGCAGGAAACGTCCGTGT
>JAFVAA010000366.1 GCA_017476305.1 Lachnospiraceae bacterium | reverse complement strand
GTGGAAAAGGCAAGAAGCATTCATAATACCAGCACCGTGGCGACGCCGGCACTCGGCAGGCTTTTGACTGCGGGAAGTATGATGGGGAGTATGATGAAGGGGGAAAAGGATATCCTGACTTTACAGATTGAATGTGGCGGTCCGATCGGCGGGATTACCGTAACGGCAGACTCGAAGGCAAATGTCAGAGGCTACGTGAATCAGCCTGCGGTCATCATTCCGGCAAATAAGCAGGGAAAGCTGGATGTTTCCGGTGCGGTTGGACCTGGCTTTCTAAATGTGATTCGGGATATCGGGATGAAGGAGCCGTATAATGGTCAGACTGAGCTGGTTTCAGGAGAAATTGCCGAAGATTTGACATATTATTATGCTACATCTGAACAAATACCTTCTTCTGTAGGACTAGGAGTTTTATTAAATAAGGAGAACCATGTGGAGCAGGCAGGCGGATTTATCATACAGGTGATGCCGTTTGCCGAAGAGGAAGTAATCGCAAAGGTAGAGGCTTCTCTACAGGCGATGCATTCCGTGACGGATTTTTATAAGCAGGGGATGACACCGGAGGATTTGATCCGGCATCTGCTGGGGGATTTAGAGGTTTCGATTTTAGACAGGGTGGAGACGTCTTATCGATGCACCTGTTCGAAGGAACGTGTTTCGAGAGCAGTCGCAGGAATCGGAAGAAGGGATATAGAGGAAATGGTCAGAGATGGTGAAACCATTGAAGTAAATTGCGAATTTTGTGGTTCTCATTATTATTTTTCTACGGAGGAGTTGAAAAAATTTTTGTAACTGTTAAGTACTGGCTGGTTACGATGCAGAATGCCCATGATGCAGAATGCCCATGGCGCAGGATGCCTGCTTTGCAGACGGTGCTTTGATGGCAGTAGAGAAGGAGCGGATGGATGGTAGAAAAGAAAAAACGAAGGAAGATAATGAAAATTTCGAAAGTGAATGGGAGAAAGGCAGCTGTATTTTTGATTTTACTTGTGACTTTGTTCCTCCGTGTACGAGGGGAGGATGGAATCAGGGAGGCAGAGGCTTCCGCAGTTGGAATTGTTTCGGTAAGTGGTGGGACGATGCTGAATGTGCGAACCGGTGCGGGTACGAATTATGCAGTCGTAACCTCCGGAGGTACGAAGGTGACACTTTCCAATGGCACGAAGGTGACGATAACCGGCACGCTGGGGGATTGGTACCATGTAAAGTTTCCGTTAAATGCGAAGACGGTCAAGGGTTATGTATCGGCGAAATATGTAAAGGTACAGACAGGCTCTGTGGTGACGAAAGTATATGGAAAGACGACTAAGGCATGTAAAATCCGAATGACGGCAGCTTCGTCGGGAGAGGTGCTGAAGGTAAATGATAAAGAAGTTTCCATAAAATCAGGGAAAAAGGTCCGTATTCTTTCAGAAACATTGGAAGGAACGAAAAAGTGGTATCGGATTTCCGTTACGGTTTCCGGGGTGAAATGCAAGGGTTATATTCTTTCCAGGGTAGTGGGGCTTACGGTGGGGAGCAGCGGACTGGCGGGAATTGTGGAATCTGCGAAGACAGTTAGTACATATGAGGATGTGGCAAATAAAAAATTAGCCTATTCCGGAACGAAAAAGATTACATTGCAGTCTGCAGACCAGGTGACGATCTTGGATGATATGCTGATTTCAAATAAAAAATATCTTCAGGTGCAGTTTTCTTTTCAGGGAAAGGATGTAAAGGCACTCGTAGCGGACTCGAAGGTATTTTTACAGATCGTAAAAGC
>JAFVAA010000035.1 GCA_017476305.1 Lachnospiraceae bacterium | reverse complement strand
TATGAGGCTCTTGATGAGGTGAAAGACAGATATGACAGGAGCGAGATCGTACTGGATGCGGAATCTTTCGCAGGCGTGGATTTTGCTCCAAAGAATAGAAGCAGGTAAAGGAGATTTTCAATGAGTGTTGATTATAAATGCAGGCAGATTTATAACGATGTGATCCACGATGTCACAAAGACAGAGGAAACATGGAAAAGTGTTCTTTCCCTTTGTGGCAGGATATACCGTTATGAGTTTGATAATGTTCTTATGGTCTATGCACAGAGACCGAAGTCCACCCTTATTGCGGATTATGACACATGGAAAAAGGTTGACCGTTATGTAAAGCGCGGCAGCAAAGGAATCGCCATATATCCATCAAGGGCACTTTCTCCGTACTGCCGGTATGTCTTTGATATTTCTGACACAGGCGGCAGGAATGTGAATCTCACATGGAGTCTTGATGGGGATAATCTGACGGACTATGCGAAAAGGCTTGCTGGGGAGGGAAGTATCACCCTTACAGGTGATGAGTCCCTTGGGGAACTGAAAAATAAAATCTGGGACTTTACAAAGTCAGAGATCCGTGGTATATTAAAAGAAACACACGCAATGCGTGTGAATGTATTGGCGGATAAGTTGGGTAACCAGATTATCAGTGGGATGCAGGATATCAGGGATGATGGTCTGCAGATCATTGAAAGGAGCATTTTCTATGTAGTCGCAGGACGGTGCGGATTTGACCAGCCAAAAGGAGAAGACAGATTAAGCACGATCACACAGATTGTTAAGGAAGATATGATTTTTGAGCTTGGCAGTCTGGTCAGCGATGTGTCCTGTGAAGTATTAAGGAATATCAGCCGCAGCATAAAGGCAATCGAGCGTGAAAGGAGGATGTCATATGAGCGTGGCACTACAGTACAAAGAGGGAGCAGACGGGATGCTGTATCCGAACATCGTGATGGAGAAGGAGAACCTGTCACAGATCGGGAAGTACGGTCTGATGGCGATGGATTATCTGAAAGAGAACCATTACGAGAGGTATCTGTCCCTGTCGAGATTCGGGAGACTGACGGAGGTCTTGGCACCGGTGAACGAGGAAGCGTACCGGATGGAGGATCAGATGATGGAGCAGTATCTGAAAGAGCATCCGGCGAAGAATCCGGCAGACACGATGGAGATGTGGAAGATCAGAGAGCAGGGACTGAGGCAGATACAGGAAATCATCATCCACGATCTGATCAACAAGTATCATTAGATAGCGATGATTCTAAAACAGGGAATACTCCGCTTGTATCATCTGACGATACACAGGGAGAATATCATCAGATATCCTTTATGGATATGATGGAATCACCCGATAATGAATTTGACAGGGAACTAAAAGAATTAGAGAACTTCGGAGAAGAAAGAGGAGCTGATACGGCTTCTCTTTTTTCGCATGACCGCAACCGTGGCTGGGAGACGGCTGATGAATATCTTTCGGGCAATGTCAGGGATAAGTTAGTAATCGCGGAAGCAAATGCGAAACTCAATCCTGACATTTTCGGTACAAATGTGGAGGCACTTAAAGAGGTACAGCCCAAAGACCTTGACGCATCCGAGATAGATGTGCGTATCGGCACGACATGGATCGAGCCAGAGGACTATCAGGCATTCATTTATGAGCTTCTGGATACGCCGTACTGGGCAAGGGATGATGGGAGTCCGTTTCGGAGAAATGGTATCAAGGTGAATCTGAACCGTTTTTCGATGGAGTGGTTTATCGAAAATAAGTCAAGAGACAATCATTCCGTAGCAGCTACAAAGACTTATGGCACGGGCAGGATTGATGCTTATTCCATCTTTGAATCCACCCTCAATATGCGTGTTGTGACAGTCAGGGACCGTATTGAGGACGGTGGAGGCAAATACCATTATGAAGTCAATAAGGAAGCGACCATGCTTGCAAGGGAGAAGCAGAATCAGATCAAAGAGGAATTTCGTAACTGGATTTGGAAAGATACTGACCGCAGGCAGAAGTATGTGGACTATTATAATCAGACATTTAACAACATCCGCCTCCGTGAGTATGACGGCAGCCATTTGGAGTTTCCGGGGATGAATCCCGATATCCACCTGGAAGAGCATCAGGTCAATGCGATTGCCCGTGTGCTCATGGGCGGGAATACACTTCTTGCCCATTGTGTCGGTGCCGGCAAAAGTTTTGAAATGATGGCATCGTGCATGGAACAGAAG
>JAFVAA010000365.1 GCA_017476305.1 Lachnospiraceae bacterium | reverse complement strand
ATAAGTTACTCCCTGCTCCTCCATCTGCTTAAGCACTTCCGGACCGGCACTCACTGTAAGATATTCTCCGCTTAGATCAAAATGACCGGTAAAGATAAGAAAATACAGTAATGCACCAACCGCTGTAAGAATAACAGGTGAAAACCATGCGATCAGAATATTCTTGATATTCTTCTTAATCTGCGGTTTCCAGCCCATATCCCTTAAGCTCCTGCCTGAAAGCAAAACCCCGAGTGTGGGAACGAACATCATTGCAGCAATTATAAGCCGCCCAAAGACAGCATTTACATTATTACAGACATAAGCCGCACCTATCTGTATTACATAGGCAAGACCAAAGGTCCATGCCAGATATTTAATCACTTTACTTTTTTTGTATTCTACATTATGAGAAGTACTTCGTACATTATGCATTAGGCATCACCTCCGTATTAGCGGGAACCTCCACGCAGAAGCCGTGATGTCCGCAAGACGGACAGATAAGCTTTCTCGTTGCATAAGTATGGTTTGCAAAAAATCCCTCTTTAATGGACGGCTGGAATACAGTGTGGCACTGAGGACAGATAAATGCCATCTTCCTGAAATACCAGCGCACGAAAAAAATGATATAGGGAATCACCACAATCACCCAGACCAGAAACAGCCACCAGGTTCCCTGCGTTATCCACAGAATAATGGATGACC
This sequence comes from Lachnospiraceae bacterium, assembly GCA_017476305.1. Classification (GTDB taxonomy): domain Bacteria; phylum Bacillota; class Clostridia; order Lachnospirales; family Lachnospiraceae; genus Butyribacter. The sequence continues at coordinate 838 of JAFVAA010000365.1, read as the reverse complement.
ACTGCAGGATGTTTAAAGGAATTCCGGCAGCCAACATATTAAGTCGCATTTTTTTTAGTTTTTCTTTTTGTGTCATAATATACGCTATGTCACCAATGGATTCGACAGAGAACTCATCAAAGTCTTTAATCCCGTTTTTCAGTTCCGAGAGCTTCTTGAGCTGTTCCTCCCTTTCACCTATCTCTTTCTTGAGCATTTCCTCCTGCCGGTCTAACAGCAAAGAAATCACACTTCCGGGATCTTCTTCGGAAAGGATCTGGCTTATGGAATCGATTGAAAGTCCAAGTTCACGAAGAAAGCATATAATCTTCATCCGTTTCACATCATCCTCGGAATACAGTCTTCTGCCTCCTTCGGATAATTCACTCGGCATAAGTATTCCCCGAGTATCATAATATTGGACTGTTCGTACAGTCACTCCACAAAGCTTTGCCATCTCACCTGTCGTAAATTTTGACACAGCGTTTCACCTCCTTTACGTCAAAAATACCTTATGACGCAACGTCACAAGCAACCCCTGACGCAAAGGGATTTTTGATTTTTTCTTATTTTAACAAAATAAATGCACAAGGGGAACATCCTCATTATCCATAAGTTCTGCTTTCCTACACCTGCTACTAAATTTCTGCCGGCTCGGCCTTCCTTCGTATATTGCCGAGTTCAAAGTAACCACCCTGACCCCTTAAAATTAATATCCTTTTTCGTTCTAGGCTAATGAATATTAGCCACATTATAATTAATAATAATTAGTATGTCAAGCCAACCCTCCTAAAGTAGATTATCATAAAGCAGATTACTGTATAGCAAGTATTTAATTTTTACACGACAATACGGAACT
>JAFVAA010000364.1 GCA_017476305.1 Lachnospiraceae bacterium | reverse complement strand
CGGTAAGGCGACGAAGGTCTGTGAGCTTTTAAGTGACAGGGATAAAACCTATCAGGCAGTCTGCAGGCTTGGTGTGGTGACGGATACGCAGGATATGACCGGAAATATTCTGGAAGAAAGTTCTTTTCAGGAAATTTCCGAAGAACAGTTAGAGAGAACGGCAGCCTCTTTTTTGGGGGAGAGCTTTCAAATCCCGCCGATGTATTCCGCAATTAAAATAGATGGAAAAAGGCTCTATGAGTTGGCCAGGGAGGGGAAAACGGTAAAGCGGGAGCCCAGGCGAATCTGTATTTCTTCGATCGAGCTTTTACAGGTGGATCTGGAGGAGGGAACCTTTATGATGGAGGTGACCTGTTCAAAAGGAACCTACATCCGCACTCTCTGTCATGATATTGGGCAGAAGTTAGGAGTCGGGGCGGCGATGGAAAGTCTGGTACGGATCCGTGTGGGGGAGTTTTTTGCAGAGAATGCTTTTACTCTGGCACGGATTGAAAGCCTGGCAAAGGAGAATCCGGAGGAACTTTTGAAGCATATTTATCCGATTGATACTCTTTTTCGGGGATATCCGAAGTACCAGATTGAAGAAGCATATGAATCACAGCTTTCCAATGGAAATTTTTTAGAGGAAAATCAGATAAAGCCCTTTTTCGATGAAAAATCTCCTGCGGAAGCTTCCCTGGGAGGGAAGGAAAGACTGCAGGAGAAGGAAATACAGGGACGGATTTTACTCTATGATCTGGAGGGGAATTTTAAAGCGATCTATGAGAGAGTAAATGATAAAATCAGGGTAGTGAAAATGTTTTAATGTGTCAGCGGTCTGGCGCTGCATGGGACCGTGCAATGGATGCGCGGTTCTGAATATAGCTTTCAGAGGAAAAGAAAGGCAGATGGGATACGGACATGGAAATCATAAAAGGGAACGATTTTCATTTAAAAAACAGTAGTATATCCTTGGGAAAATTTGAGGGACTTCACAGGGGGCACCGGTATCTTTTTTCAAAGATCGTAGAGAAAAACGGTCTGATTTCTACGGTATTTACTTTTGATGCCTGTGGGATACCGAAAATCTTCACACAGGATGAGAAAAATCAGATTTTAGAGAGCCTGGGCGTACAGCGGGAGATTATTTTTCCATTTCAGGAAGAAACGAAAAATATGACTGCAGAGGAATTTATAGAAAAAATCCTGGTGGAGAAAATGGATGCGAAATATATCTGTGTCGGTGAGGATTTCCGATTTGGAAGGGGGCGCAGCGGAGATATTCGTTTACTGAGAAAATATCAGGAAAAATACGGGTACGAGGTGGAGCCGGTAAAAAAACTGACCTGTGGGAAGGATATCATCAGCAGTACGAAAATCAGGGATTTTTTGCAGGATGGAAATTTGGAGAAAGTCAATCTTTTTCTGGGGGAAGAATATTTCGTCCGGGGAAGGGTGCTTTCCGGAGAGGAATTGGGAAGAAAGCTGGAAACTCCGACGGCAAATATTGTTACCGGCGAGGATAAAATTCTGCCACGTTTTGGTGTGTATGCTACGGTCGTCCGGGTTGGCGATAAAAAATATTTCGGAGTGACAAATGTAGGGGTGAAGCCTACCGTGGGGAAATTTCCGGCAGGGATTGAGACAAATTTGTTTCATTTTCATGAAACTATTTATGGAGAAGAGATCTGTGTGCATTTTTGCAAATTTTTACGAGAGGAAAAAAGGTTTCCATCTTTAGAGGTTTTAAAAGAGCAGATAGAAACGGATAAAAAGCAGGCGATGCAGGAGTTGCAAAAAATGTATCCAGAGGATAGAATAGAAAAAGGATAATGATCTGAAAAGGACAATATGGAGGTTTCTTATGAAAAAATATGGTGTAAATGAACTTCGTAAAATGTACTTGGAATTTTTTGAGGGTAAGGATCATCTGGCGATGAAGAGCTTTTCTTTAGTACCGCACAATGATAACAGTCTTCTTCTCATCAATGCGGGGATGGCTCCTTTAAAGCCGTACTTTACCGGTCAGGAAATTCCACCGAGGAGGAGGGTGACGACCTGCCAAAAGTGCGTGCGTACCGGTGATATTGAAAATGTTGGAAAGACGGCACGCCATTTGACTTTTTTTGAAATGCTTGGCAATTTTTCTTTCGGGGATTATTTTAAGCATGAGGCTTTAGCATGGTCCTGGGAATTTTTGACGGAGACGCTTGAAATGGATCCGGAAAGACTGTATCCTTCAATTTATGGTGAGGATGAGGAAGCTTTCGAAATCTGGACAAAGGAAATCGGAGTACCGGCAGAAAAGATTACGAGATTTTACCGGGATGAAAACGGGGACTGTGACAATTTCTGGGAACATGGTGCCGGTCCCTGCGGGCCCTGCTCCGAGATCTACTATGACCGTGGAGAAAAATACGGCTGTGGAAAACCGGATTGTAAGGTGGGCTGTGAGTGTGACCGCTATATGGAAATCTGGAACAATGTATTTACCCAGTTCAATGGCGATGGAAAAGGGAACTACGAGGAGCTGGAGAATAAAAATATTGATACCGGTATGGGGCTGGAGCGTCTGGCAGTCGTAGTACAGGATGTGGATTCTGTCTACGATATTGATAAGATGAAAGCCATCCGGGATAAAATCTGTGAGCTGTGCGGTACGAAGTATCAGACCGATGAGGAAAAGGATATTTCGATTCGTCTGATTACCGATCATATCCGTTCTTCGACATTTATGATTTCAGATGGAATCCAGCCGTCGAACGAGGGACGCGGCTATGTCCTCAGACGTCTGATCCGCCGTGCGGTTCGCCATGGACGAAAGCTGGGGATAGAAAACAAGTTTATGGCAGAGCTCTCTCAGACGGTAATCACAGAGTCAAAGGACGGATATCCGGAATTAGAGGAGAAAAAGGAATTTATCCTAAAGGTTCTGTCGCAGGAGGAGAATAAGTTCGACCAGACCATTGACCAGGGGCTTTCCATCCTGTCACAGATGCAGGAGGAGCTTCCTAAATCCGGGAAAAAAGAGCTTTCCGGTGCGGATGCCTTTAAGCTCTACGATACCTATGGTTTTCCGCTGGACCTTACGATAGAGATTTTAGGGGAAAAGGGCTATACGGTCGATGAAAAGGGCTTTGCGGACTGTATGAAGGAGCAGAAGGAGAAGGCAAGGAAGGCAAGAAAGACCACGAATTACATGGGGGCGGATGAGACGGTCTACCAGCAGATCGATCCGGAGATTACAAGTACCTTCGTGGGCTATGACCGGCTGCTGCATGAGTCGGAGATTCTGGTGCTGACGACGGAAGAAGATGTGGTACAGGCTTTGACGGATGGACAGAATGGAACGATTGTAGTGAGTGAAACACCGTTTTACGGTACCATGGGCGGCCAGCAGGGCGATGTCGGCATGATCCGATCCGGTGAAAATGAGTTCGAGGTAAAGGATACGATTCATTTACAGGGTGGCAGGATCGGTCATGTAGGGACGATGCGAAAAGGAATGTTCAAGGTCGGAGATACGGTATCTTTGCAGGTATGTGAGAAGAACCGTCTGGCGACCGGGAAGAATCATAGTGCGACGCATCTCGTGCAGAAAGCACTCCGTCTTGTTTTAGGGACACATGTAGAGCAGGCGGGTTCCTATGTAGACGGAGACAGACTGCGTTTTGACTTTTCCCATTTCTCTGCGATGACACCGGAGGAAATCGAGAAAGTCGAAGCTTTGGTCAATGAGCAGATTTCTGCGAATCTTCCTGTAGTAACGGAGGTGATGAGCTTCGAGGATGCAAAAAAGACCGGAGCCATGGCACTGTTTGGAGAAAAGTACGGGGACGAGGTCCGCGTGGTGAAGATGGGAGACTTCAGCGTGGAGCTCTGTGGTGGTACCCATGTTCCGAATACCGGCGTGATTTCAAACTTTAAAATCATTTCAGAGAGTGGTGTGGCAGCCGGTGTGCGCCGTATCGAGGCACTCACCGGAACAGGGCTCATGCAATACTATGAGGGACTGGAAAAGTCCTTAAAGGAGGCGGCAAAGGCAGCAAAGGCAGAGCCTGTAAATCTGGTAAAGAAAATCCGGTCCATGGCAGAGGAAATAAAGAGCTTACAGAGTGAAAATGAAAAGCTAAAAGCAAAGCTTGCGAAAGATGCCGTGGGCGATGTGGACAGTCAGATCACGGAAATAAAGGGCATGAAGTTTTTAGCAATGAATGTGCCGGATGTAGATATGAACGGGCTTAGAAGCTTAGGTGACCAGATGAAGGAAAAGCTCGGCGAGGGCGTGGTCGTTCTGGCATCTGCAAGTGCTGGAAAGGTGACACTGCTTTCTATGGCTACAGACGCAGCGATGAAGCAGGGGGCTCATGCGGGAAATCTGATTAAGGAGATTGCGGCTCTCGTCGGTGGCGGCGGTGGCGGCCGTCCGAATATGGCGCAGGCAGGTGGAAAAAATCCGGATGGGATTGAGGCTGCACTAGCGAAGGCAAAAGAGGTTGTGGAAGGTCAGTTAGGGTAGAGGGGCGCAGGCTCACGAACGAAATGGGAGTACATTTCGTTCGTGAGTATAAAATAAAAAAATCAAACAAAGGAGGTTTCACATGAAGAGGTGGACAAAATTTTTAGGATTGGTAATGATGGCTTTTGTTCTTAGCTTTGCTTTTAAGACCGGAGCAAGTGCTGCAAAGGTGACAGGAGTTACACAGACAAAAGGAGAACGAAATTCGATCGCGATAAAGTGGAAGGAGGTAAGCGGGGCGTTTCAGTATCAATATACGCTCACGGAAAGTGTAACGAAGGAAGTAAAGAAGGGGGAGTCGTTTAGTCCCTCTACAGTAGTTTATAACCTTTCTCCGGGGAAGACCTATCTTTTAACGGTCATGGCGCATAGTGGCGGTGATATCCTTGCCAGTGCTTCTGATGCCATTGAGGTGACGACAGCACCGGAAACAAAGGGATATAGCGTATCGCAGTCAAATGTTACGGCTAAGACGGTGACGATGACGGCTGTGGGTGCCGATGGTGCGAACTACTACGTAGTCAGGAATGGAAGTGAAGTAGTAGCGCACAGTGATTCTGCAACCATCAAGGTAACGGGATTGAAGCCGAATACAAGCTATGAGTTCAATGTATTCGCTGCCAGGAGGTCTGCAGCCGGATTTGTCGCTGAGGGATCCTTTTCGACATGCTCTGTAAAAACCCTGGATGCGGGCAGTGCTGCCCTTACAACACCAAAGGCAAGTGAATTTGGTGTTTCTGAAAAGTCAGTAAACAGCAGTAATTCCTATACCTTTTTTGTTAAAGGGGCAGAGGATGCGGACGGATATGAACTCCAGTTCCAGGATATGAATGGAAAAGTGAAGAAAACGGAAAACACGACAAGTATGAATCCGGTATCAGTGAGAAGCCTGATCAATGGGAATTTTTATAAATACCGTGTCAGAACCTATGTATACTACGGTACACTGAAGAAGTATTCCGGCTGGTCTGCTTTTAAGTATATAGGTACGGTAAAGAAGGCTTCTGCCAAAAGAGCAGGAAATGCTCTGAAGCTGAGCTGGGGCGCAGTGTCAGGCGCAAAAAGCTATGTGATTTATGCATCCGTGAAGAAAAATTCCGGTTTTAAAAAGCTGAGCTCTGTGACCGCAAAAAGCCTGAAAGTGACAAAGGTGGGCGGTAAGGCATTAAAAAAAGGAACAAAATACTACTTCCGGATCTTTGTAAATTCCAAGGATGGAAAAAAAGCCGCTAAGAGCAGTGTGTATAAAGCCCTGACAGGCAGCCTGTAAAATTGAAAAAAATACTTGATTTTTCCAGGAAATATGCTATAATTAGATTTGTGCGTATGGGGGAAAGAAATCTCTCATGGTAAAATATTACCCTATACAGTTGTGTATTGGAGCATAATCTACAACTGAGGGGAGGTTAGGTGAGTCTATGTCAAGTGTTACAGTTAAAGAAAACGAGACATTGGATAAAGCTTTACGCCGTTTCAAAAGAAACTGCGCAAAGGCAGGAATCCAGCAGGAAATTCGTAAGAGAGAGCATTACGAAAAGCCGAGTGTTCGTCGTAAGAAGAAGTCCGAGGCTGCCCGTAAGCGTAAGTATTAATCATCCCGGTATTTTTAGGAATGTTTTTCTGAAGGGATGAAAAGAGTGGATTCGTTTAGAGACCATTTTCGAATGGTCTCTTTTTTGATTCCATTTCTCTTTTCTTTCCCCAAAAATGATTTTTCGTATATTTTTACAAATAAACCTTGAAAAATGATAAGTTTTTTTGTATAATTTAGAAAAACCTAAAATATTTTAAATATTTTAAAATTTCTTAAAAGATTTCATAGTAAAGGAGAATGCGTATGGAACGTGAACAAATTTATAACAAACCCTGGATTTTGCAAAGAGCGGATCCGTATGTAACATGTAAGGACGGGCAGTATTATTTTACCGCATCTGTTCCGGCTTATGACGGGATCGTGCTAAGACGTGCCTCTGTTTTGGAGGAGCTTAAAGACGCACCGGAAACAGAAATCTGGCATAAGCATGAGGGAGGTCCGATGAGTGAACACATCTGGGCACCGGAGCTGCACTATATCGACGGGAGCTGGTACATCTATTTCGCAGGAGGAGAAGCGGAGGATATCTGGCGAATCAGACCGTATGTCTTAAAGTGCGATGGACAGGATCCTTTAAAGGATTCCTGGCAGGAATGCGGCATGATGCAGGCTGCAGATGGGGATGAATTTTCTT
>JAFVAA010000363.1 GCA_017476305.1 Lachnospiraceae bacterium | reverse complement strand
GTGTTCCTCCAGAAGGTCAAGGAACTTTGGCCTGTCCTCTTCTAAAAAATTTTTACAATCATCATAAATATCTGCCAAAGAGAGTTGTTTTTGTGGTATCATAGAGTTGTCTCCTTTCGTTGGATAGTGTTTTAGTTTTTGGCAACTCTATTATACCATAAACCGTGAGGAGATTTTAAATTTTTAGCAAAAAAATATCCCGTATTTATGTGGGTTGTGGCGTTTCGCAAACGCCTAAAAAAAATCTAGGAAAGAAAGGAGAAGACCATGGAGAAAGTTCAATTGATTGAGATTGCACGCCTGCATGATTTCAGAAACCATCCGTTTAAGGTAAATATGGATACAGAGCTATTCAACCTGATGGAGAGCATCAAAAAAGAGGGTGTGATCGTTCCGTTATTGGTGAGGCCTGATCCGGAAGGGGAGGGGTATGAAATCCTGGCAGGGCATAGAAGGAAACTGGCGGCAAAATGGGCAGGGTTAAAAGAGGTGCCTGTTCTGATTAGAAATTTTGATGATGACCAGTCGATTATTTTGATGGTCGATTCCAATCTGCAGAGAGAAAATCTGAAACCGAGTGAAAAAGCATTTGCTTACCGGATGAAATTAGAAGCGATGAACAGACAGGGAAAAAGGGGAGAGACAACTTCGTGCCAAGTTGGCACGAAGTTGAATCCAACGGCACAGGTGGCAGAGGTAGGGATAGAAGAGACGGAAGAAGGGTATCGTTTTGTCAATTTATCCCGGGAAGTCTATATCCATGAGACATCGGGAGATGAACTTGCCAAGGAGGCCGGCGAGAGCAGGAGACAAATTTACCGCTATATCAGACTGACGTATTTGATTCCCAAAATTCTTGAAATCGTGGATGAGGGGAAAATAGCTTTTACAATCGCAGTAGAGCTTTCTTATTTGAAAGAGGAAGAACAGTATGAGCTTCATGCCGTCATGGATTTGGAGCAGTGTACTCCGTCCTTATCGCAGGCAGACCGCCTGAAAAGGTATAGCAGGGAAAATAAACTTGATATGGATATGATTTATATCATTTTGGAGGAGGAGAAACCGAACCAAAGGGAGCAGATCAAGATCAGGGCTGATATTTTGGACCAATATTTTCCGGATGATTTCACTCCGGTTCAGAAGGTGGAGTTGATCCAGGAACTGGTAAAAAATTGGTCGGAAAAACAAAATCCAAAGGTTGATAAATCAATCCGGTCGGGCTGATGGTCGGGATATATGATTCACCAGTCAAAAATCCTCAAACATGGAAATAGGAGCTTTTGACCGGCGAATCCTATCTGATTGCTGATGGAAAAAGCTGCTGTTAGTGGGGGTAAAGGATATAAATTTTTTTGAAGAATCATGATTTGGATGTGTCTGGTGTGAAAAATAAATTCTTTCACAAACAACCTCCGGTTGTTTTGGCAATTTGTGTCTGTGCGCTGCAATGCGAACGTAGTTCGCAATACATAAAATTGATTATGCGCAAAAAAACATCAGCGTGATAAAATCACAGCGTGATCGATGATCACGCAGAAATGAGGATTGTTATGAAGTGTCTTTGGTATTACGAGTGGGTGAAGCTGCCCCGTAATGTTCTTCCGGAGGGCAGGGGGATACTGGGCTTTTATGCGAAGTTAGCATCCCGTGCCGCCTTCCGGAAGGGAGTAACTTTATACTGCGGGCACCGGAACACTGTCATTCCGGGAATGTGGTCCGGCGGGATTATCGGGATCAAGAGCATTCTTGGCGTAAAGACCAGACAGCAGGCATTTGATATCTTAGAGGAGCTTCAGAGCCTTGGCTATATCCGGTATACGCTCGATGTGGAGACAAAGAAGCTATCGTATCAGATTATAGACTGGGTACGGAAATGCTCCGGTGCGCCCTGCATGAAAGGGACGGCGTATACAACGGAAGGTTATGGATTTTTATGTATGCCACGGAATATCACGAAAAGACTGGCAGAGAAAAATTATATATTTGAGGAAGCGGACGCATGGATGGATCTGTGGTGCCATACGGTGACAGAAGATCCGAACAATGCGTTCTCTTTTTTGGCACCTGCAGTCCAATATGGAAAGTATGGTGCCTTGCTTACTTTGGAAACCCTGGGACAGCGATGGGGATGGGAAAAGACAAAGGTATGGAGATTTTTTAAGAAGCATGAGGATGTCTTTCGCCTGTACCGTCTGCCAAGCTCTTATGGCTGTCTCATTTTGAATAAAAGATACCCGACAGGGATCGGATGTACGATAGACGGACTATGTCCTGCTGCAGGAAATAACAGTTCTGCAGATGGCAGCCTTAAAGACAGTCTGCAAAGTACAGATGTTTCTGATGGTATCGAGGTTTCACTTCCTGCAAAGGAAGTTATTTTGGATTTATTAGAGAAGATACGGGAGTATTCTGCCCATGTGCCAAAGAAAGGCACGGAGAATGAACATCTGAGCCGGATGGTGGCATGGTACAGCCAGAAGGTCACGGGTGCAGCGGCAGAAGGAGCAGACCGGACAGGAACTGTACAGGGGGAAAGTGCGCCTTTCACGGATGACGTGGAGACAGAGGGATGGAATGATGCCTGCGTGGATGCAGCAGAAGCTCAGGTGCGTTTTTTCGCCAATGCCACTGAGCCGTACAGGACAAGAGGGGATGTGGATAATGTGGAAAGTGTGGACAACTTTAGATGTATGGAAAATGGCCGCATTGCACTTTCTGCCCCTATAATATATGCGTATCTTTCTCTGTGTAGGAATTGGAAGAATTATAATGACTG
>JAFVAA010000362.1 GCA_017476305.1 Lachnospiraceae bacterium | reverse complement strand
GAGGATCTGATCCGGCAAATGGAAGAAGTGCTGAACAAAAAGGAAATCAAGAAAAATGAATTTATAGCACTCAGCGAAAAAGCAATAGAAAAACTATCCATACAGGGAGCCGGAGAGTATTTGCATTCGATAGGGAATCTTGCTTTGCTGAATGCTGGTGATAATGCAGCACTTAGTAATTCTGCCTTTGATGTAAAAAGAAATAAGATCATTGAAATGGATCAGAGTGGTTTATACATACCATTTTGCACGAAAATGGTGTTTTTGAAATACTATACTCCGTCTGAAGGTAATCAGATCCATTTTTGGGGACAGCAGGACAGGGTAGCATATATCCGTGCGATTAACGAAAAACTGAAAAACTATCTAAAAGAACCGATTTCAATGCAGACAGAGGATTTGCAGTAAGAAAGGAAGAGAATATGGCTACGAATTTACATACATTTATGGATATTTTTGGCTCTGTTTTCGAGGCAGAAGGAGAACCGGTCACACTTGAAAAAATTATAATACCGATGATACAGAGAGATTATGCACAGGGAAGGCAGAATGCCGAAGTGGAAAAGGTCAGGGAGCGTTTCCTTAGTGCATTAGCCGGAGCGGTAACAGACATTCCGATTACATTAGATCTGATTTATGGAGATATAGATGCAGAGGGAGTAATGACACCGTTAGATGGCCAGCAGCGTCTTACTACGCTGTTTTTATTACATTGGTACGCTGCAAAAAAAGAGCATATACCGGAAAAAGAATATGAATTTTTGAACCGTTTTTCTTATTCTACAAGATATAGTGCAAGGGATTTTTGCAAACGATTGCTCTTGTTTACCCCGGATTTTAAGGGAAGTATTTCAGAAGAAATCATGGATCAGGCCTGGTTTCCGTATTCCTGGCTGAATGATCCGACCATACATTCTATGCTGGTAATGATAGATGCAATAGATGATAAGTTTTCAGCAATAGAGGATATATGGGGGAAGTTAAAGAATAGTGCCATCAGTTTTTATTTTCTTCCTATCAGGGATCTTCCAGTCAGGGATATGGGACTTACGGATGAGCTTTATATCAAAATGAACTCCCGTGGGAAACCATTGACTACATTTGAAAATTTTAAGGCAGAATTAGAAAATGAGCTTACTTTGAAAGATATAAATACAGCAGAAAGAGTGATCGGGAAGATAGACAGGGATTATACGGATATGCTTTGGGAATACCGGGGCGAGAATAATATAATAGATGATGAATTTTTAAGATATTTTGCTTTTATTTGTGACATTATCTGCTATAAAGAGGGAGATACACCGCAGGGAAAGAAAACGGATACCTTTTCTTTGTTAGAGAGATATTTTTCACATGATAATGATAAATTGGATGATCATGTAAAGGTTTTAGAGGATTATTTTGACTGCTGGTGTAATATGGGGGAGTTTGATTCTCCATATGATTTTTTTGATTCTTTTATTGCATACGAGCATGAGGCAGGTAAATACGGTGGGACAGCCGGTATGAGATTGATATTTTTGAAGAATGCCTGGGCAGTTACGGAGAAGTACATGGAAATGGGAACCGTGATTTTTCTTTGGGCAGGGTAGTCCTGCTTTACAGCATCGTGACTTATCTGCTAAACAGGGATAGGGTAAGCTATGGAGATTTTGTACGGAGGTTCAGGACGGTCAATAATCTGGTACAAAACTCTGATTTTGAAATAAGTGACAGTGAGAACCGTGTCGGTGGTAACCGTATGCCAATGATCTTAAAACAGGTGGATAATATTATTCTGAATGGAATGATAGATGTCAAACTGGAAAGAAATTTCAATGTGATCCAGCTTAACGAAGAAGTGGAAAAACTGGAGTGGACTTCTAAAAATCCGAAACGGGCGGAGGAATTGTTTGAGCTGGAAGATCATGGTCTTTTGTATGGGCAGATCGGTGTGATCGGCTTGGAAAATGTGGATTGCTTTGGAAAGTTCCACCAGTTGTTTGAATGTGATTACGATGCAATAGATTGTGCCTTGCTTTCGCTTGGAAATTATATT
>JAFVAA010000361.1 GCA_017476305.1 Lachnospiraceae bacterium | reverse complement strand
GAGCTGTTCATTCGCGGTACGTGTTTCATTGATTGCAAAAGAGCTTTCGCCCCTATCCCTGATCGGCGTGATGGAAAAGGAGGTATCAAAGTAGACATCCTGCCCGGCGAGAGCCTCCTCTACCTCATCCCAGCAGTCCCACCCGCCCATATGGGCAAGCACGAGTTTTTTCGGCTGGAGCCTTTCGATGACTGGCAGGATATGCACGGGCGCAGCATGACGTTTTCCGGGAAAACCTACATCATAGCCCGCATGAATCACGATGATCAGATCATTTTCACAGGCACATTCGACGATACGCATGGTCTCTATTCCGTCGAAATCCTGCTCCTGGTAGACCGGATGCAGCTTGATTCCTTTCACGCCATGATTTTTCAGGTCACGCAGAATCTCCCTGTAGTTTTCATTTTTCGGATGGATACCGCCGAAGGAGAGAATACCGGTCTCTTCCGTATGTTCGTTTATCCGATAGGCGGTTTCATTGATCGTGCGGTACTGCTTTTCGTTTGTAGCTACGGGCAGCAGAACCGAAGCTTCTATGCCCGCAGTTTCCATAGAAGTACGAAGAGCTGCCACGGTTCCATTTAAATAATATTTGGTACCGGATTTTTCCGAGAGGGAAGCAAGTGCCCTCTCCGCAATCTTATCCGGAAAGGTGTGTACATGAAAATCTATGACCATAGGAATCCTCCATTTTTTAAGATTTTACCGAAGGCTGACAGGAGGAGGCCTTATGCCTCACGCCTCATGGCTATTTGCCATTTTTTGACCTTGCGCTGCCGATAGAAGAATATGCTGTAGAAATCGGCACTGTCGTCTCCCTGTCATAGCAGGCAAAGGTTTCCTCCAAAAACGTTTTCTCCGGCTTTTTGGTAAAAAAGCTTATGACCGGTACAATGATCAGTCCTGCAAGCATGGCAAATGCACCACAGTTGATCGGAGACTGTAAAATGACCGGAAAAGATGCACGGAAAAAGATATTTAAAAGCATGAGGGCAGAGCTGAAGATAAAGCACGCCCAGCAGGATGCCTTCGAAACCTTTTTACTGTACAGGGAATACATAAACGGTGCGAGGAAGGAGCCTGCCAGAGCGCCCCACGATACTCCCATGAGCTGTGCGATAAAGGTCACGGCACTTTTATACTGGATCAGTGCCAAAATAGCAGAAACTGCGATGAAGACCACGATCAGGATGCGGATATACAGCACCTGCTTTTTCTCACTCATGTTCTTGATGAAATTGTCCTTTAAAAAGTCAATGGTCAGCGTGGAACTGGAAGCAATGACCAGAGAGGAAAGAGTGGACATAGAGGCAGAAAGCACCAGGATTACCACGAGCGCGATCAGGATAGGAGAAAGGTTGGAAAGCATGGTCGGAATGATAGCATCGAAACCGTCCCGTTCCACATTCACCTGCTCGGAGAACAGTCTGCCAAAGCCCCCTAAAAAGTAGGAGCCTCCTGCGACTACCATTGCAAACAGGGTAGAAATGATCGTTCCCTTTTTGATGGCAGATTCATCTGTGATAGCATAGAATTTCTGCACCATCTGCGGAAGTCCCCAGGTCCCCAGGGAGGTCAGGATCACGACAAATAGTAAATTCAAAGGATCCGGGCCGAAAAAGGATGCAAAGATCCCCGGTGCATCCGAGGTGGCGGGATCATTTATCTTAGCCAGTCCGTTCAGTGCTTCCATAAAGCCGCCCTTGCCCGCCAGCACAGCGGCAATGATGATGACGATACCAAAGAGCATGATGATTCCCTGAATGAAATCATTGATCGCCGTCGCCATATAACCACCGGCGATGACGTAAATAGCAGTCAAAATTGCCATAATGACGATACATACGGAATAATCGATGTGGAATGCCATTTTAAATAAACGGGATAGTCCATTATATAAAGAAGCTGTGTAAGGGATCAGGAAAATAAAGATAATGACGGAGGCTCCGATCTTTAGTGCAGGACTTTCGAAACGCTTTCCAAAGAACTGTGGCATGGTAGCAGAATCCAAATGCTGTGTCATGATACGTGTTCTGCGTCCGAGCACGGCCCATGCGAGCAGGGAGCCTATGAGAGCATTTCCGATTCCGGCCCATGTGGCAGCAATACCGTATTTCCAGCCGAACTGACCGGCGTAGCCGACGAATACCACAGCAGAAAAGTAAGAGGTACCGTAAGCGAATGCGGTCAGCCATGGACCTACGGAACGCCCGCCCAGCACAAATCCATTGACATCGGTTGCATTTTTTCTGCAGTAGAGACCAATTCCAATCAGAACTGCAAAGTAAAGAATCAAAATCACTAATTTCATGGTTAAAAAACCGCCTTTCTGCGCTGCTGTCTGAGTACCCCTCATCCGATACTCTATAGCAAGCGGCGCACTGCTATAGAATCCGTAAACGGTATCATGTTATCACAGTGGCGCAGAAAATGCAAACATTCATTCATAACTAAATTTCTTCCTTTGACAGGAGCTTTTTGGCCAGCCGGCTCCGCTGATTCGTATTTTTTATCACGCCCCGGATGGACTGCCCATTCCGGACGGAGCGATTGTTCCGGATAAAACGTAGAAATACTACGATATATAAAACGGGAAGAGAAATAATAAACCGGCTGGCTTTCGGGAAAGAGAGCACGGTCTGGTGGTGGAATCTGTGGACATAGCCGAAAAATCCGGTCTCTTTTAAG
>JAFVAA010000360.1 GCA_017476305.1 Lachnospiraceae bacterium | reverse complement strand
GAACACTCAGAAGCTTTAAGATATCTGCAGGGCAGAGTGTGCGGACACATATTTTATACAGACACTTTATGACTTGGATTTGAATCTTTTTCAATCTATTCTTAGAGTGTGTATTACTGCTGGGTCTTCCACCCCAAATACTATTATTAAGGAGGTTCAATCATATGTCAGAGAACAATGAATTTGAACAGTTATTGGAAGAATCATTAGTTACAATCCACAACGGAGAGGTTGTAGAAGGGACAGTAATCAGTGTAAAGCCTGATGAGATTGTACTGAATATCGGCTATAAAGCGGATGGTATCATTACCAAGAGTGAATACAGCAATCAGCCGGTAGATTTGACAGAAGAAGTCAAGGAAGGCGATAAGATGAAGGCAAAGGTCCTAAAGGTCAATGATGGCGAGGGACAGGTTCTTCTTACTTACAAGCGTCTTGCGATGGAAAAGAGCAATGAGCGCATTAAAGAGGCATTTGAAAACAAGGAAGTATTAAAGGCGACCGTTTCTGCGGTGCTGTCCGGTGGACTAAGTGTAGTAGTAGAGGAAACGAAGGTATTTATTCCGGCGAGCCTGGTATCAGATACCTTTGAGAAGGATCTGTCCAAATATGCCGGTCAGGAAATTGAGTTTGTGATTAGTGAGTTCAACCCGAAAAAGAGAAGGATCATCGGTGACAGGAAGCAGCTTCTGGTCGCAGAGAAGAAGAAGCAGCAGGAGGAACTGTTCAGCAGGATCCATGTAGGAGATACCGTAGAGGGTGTCGTGAAGAATTTAACGGATTTTGGTGCATTTATCGACCTTGGCGGTGCAGATGGTCTTCTTCATATCTCTGAAATGTCATGGGGACGTGTAGAAAATCCAAAGAAGGTATTTAGTGTAGGGGATAAGACAAAGGTACTGATCAAGGATATCAAGGATGATAAGATTGCACTGAGTCTGAAGTTTGAGGATCAGAATCCATGGTTAAATGCAGATGAAAAGTATGGTGTTGGCAGCATTGTCAAAGGAAGGGTTGCCAGAATGGCTGATTTTGGTGCATTTATTGAGCTGGAGCCTGGCGTGGATGCTCTGCTTCATGTTTCTCAGATTTCCAGGGAGCATGTAGAAAAGCCGGCAGATGTATTAAAGGTAGGTCAGGAGATTGAAGCGAAAGTGGTGGATTTCAAGGCCGAGGAGCGTAAGATCAGTCTGAGCATGAAGGCTTTGCTCGTCGATACGGAAGAACCGGAGGAATCTGAAGTAGAAGTGAATACGGATGATGCAGAAAACACTGCAGCCGCAGGAGCAGAGAAGGATACCGATTCGAATGAGGAATAATGGCAATTGAGCGTTTCGCCAATCTGTAGGTAAAGGTGTTACAGGTTGGCGATTTTTGTGATTATGGTCTTTAAAAGCAGACTGGAAATAATAACGGGAAATAAATGTATTGGAGGGTGAGATATGGATGGTTATGAAGTTTTTAAGGAGAAGGTCTATAATCTGACAAAGATAGATCTGAGCTGCTACAAAGAGAGGCAGATGAAACGAAGGATCGATTCTCTGATTACAAAAGCAAAGATCAAAAGCTATGATGAGTATGTAGAGGCATTGCGTACAAACAAGGAGCTTTTAGAGGAATTTGTGGCATATTTAACGATCAATGTTTCCGAGTTCTACAGAAATCCGGAGCAGTGGACACTGATGCAGAAAACGGTGCTTCCGTATCTGTTCGACAAATTTGGGAAAAGATTAAAGATATGGAGTGCTGCCTGCTCTACCGGTGATGAGCCGTATACTTTAGTAATGGTGCTTTCAAAGTTCGTGCCGATCGATCAGATCGAGATCATTGCGACGGATATTGATAAGCAGATTCTGGAAAAGGCACAGCTTGGACTTTATAATGAAAAAAGCGTCAGAGGGCTTCCGAAGGAATTTTTGGATGAGTTCTTTACAAAGGTAGGGACGAGGAACTACCAGATCAAGGATGAAGTGAAAAAGCATGTGAAGTTTCAGCAGCACAATCTTTTAAAGGATGACTATCCGAAGAATCTGGATATGATCGTCTGTAGAAATGTGATGATCTACTTTACCGAAGAAGCAAAGAGCGTGATGTATGATAAGTTCAATGCTTCCTTGAAAAAGGAGGGGATTCTGTTTGTGGGAAGCACGGAGCAGATCATCTCTCCGGGAAAATATAATTTCTCTACATTTGATTCTTTCTTTTATAAAAAAGATTAGCAGAGGGAGGGTTTTGAACCATGTAGTGGCAGAAAAAGCAGGTTGGAAACAGTATACATACTCTGTAAATATGACATAGTATAGGACATAATATGAGACATTCAGAAAGGGAGTTTTAGGTTATGAGGCATGAGAATTACAGAATTTTAATGGTGGGAGATAATAAAACAGTTCTGGATATGTTTTTTTATCATATGGATTACTATGAGGTACAGACATCTTCTGTAAGGGCTGATGACGTACAGAGTCATTTAAAGTACTTTAAGCCACAGGCGTTTGTGTACACCATTGTCAGTGGAGATTATAACGGAATCAAAAAGGCAGGAAGCGTCAAAAGCTATTTGATGAAGGCAGCAGAAATTCCCTTTGTTTTTATAGGAACCACGGAGGATTGTGCACAGGTAGAGAGGATCATTCCGGGCGTGGTGGATGCTTTTATTGAAAAGCCTTTTACCGTGGCATCCATCCAGGATAAGATTGATGACCTGATCGAGATGCGTGAGGAACGTCTTGCAGAGGAGAGAAGACAGGCTGAGGAAGCCAGGGCAGAGTTAGAGGCAAAGAAGGCGGCTCTGGAAAAAGAGAAGGCAGAGCTCGAAAAAGAGGAGGAAGAGGCGAAAAAGAGTGGCGGAACGGGAAAGGAGATCCTGTCTGCCGATATGGATCTCGACATAGATACGCTGTTAGAAAATGTAAAGAAGGAGGACAGAAGGAAACATGTCTTAGTCATTGATGATGACTCCGGCATGCTGAAGGTGATCAAGGAGCATTTAAAGGAGGATTACGATGTTGCCACTGCCATCAGTGGAAAGCTGGCGAGAAAATTTTTGGAGAAAAAGAGTACGGATTTGATCCTCTTAGACTATATGATGCCTGGTGAGGATGGTCCGGCTGTGTTAAAGTCTTTTCGGGAGAATCCGAGGACGAAAAATCTGCCCGTGGTATTCCTGACAGGTATGACGGACCGTGAGAAGATCATCGAGCTGTTAAGGAGTGAAGACAGACCACAGGGATACATAGTGAAGCCTGTCGAGAAGGATAAGCTGATCGGGGAGATAAGAGGGCTGATCGGATGACACGGATCGGGATGTGCTCTGATCATATGGCTCTGATGGAATAGAAGGTTACGATTCCAGGGGATAGGGACAGCCGGTTTCTTTGTGAAGCCGGCTGTTTTGCTGATCCACATCCGAAAGTACCTGCGTTCATGGTACCTGTGGGTGAAAACGTGTTAAAAGATTTTATTCGTTTTTTAGATAGGTTTCATAGATCTCGATGATTTTTTTCATTGCCTCCGGTCCGGGAGCACCGGTTGTATTCCTCTTAGACACACAGGTCTCCATACGGATGGCTTCATAGATATCCTCTTCAAATACCGGACTGATTTTTTGGTATTCTGCAAGTGGCAGTTCATCCAGGGAGCAGCCATTTTCGATACAGGTCAAAACGAGCTGTCCGATGATTCCGTGTGCATCACGGAATGGAACGCCGTGATTGACCAGATAATCTGCTGCATCGGTGGCATTGGTGAAACCGCCCTCTGCGCTTTTCCGCATGTTTTCCTTTTTAAAGGTAATCGTATCCAGCATGCCTTGGAAAAGGACGATACATCCTTTCGTGGTATCTATGGCATCGAAGACGAATTCTTTATCCTCCTGCATATCTTTATTATAGGCGAGAGAAAGCCCCTTCATCGTCGTGAGCAGAGAAACGAGGGAGCCATAGACGCGCCCCGTCTTTCAGCGTACCAGCTCGGCGATGTCCGGGTTCTTTTTCTGTGGCATGATGCTGCTTCCGGTGGAGTAGGAATCATCTATCTCGATGAACTGGTATTCGTTCGTATTCCAGATAATGATCTCCTCACAGAAGCGGCTTAAGTGCATCATGATGATGGACATGGCAGAGGTGAGATCCAAAAGGTAATCCCTGTCTGATACGGAGTCCATACTGTTCAAGGTCGGTCCGTAAAAATCCAAAAGGGAAGCGGTATACTCCCTGTCCAAAGGATAGGTCGTGCCTGCCAGTGCGCCGGAGCCCAAAGGGCAGTAGTTCATGCGTTCATAGAGATCATGCAGACGGGAACGGTCTCTTCGGAACATTTCAAAATATGCTCCCATATGATGTGCCAGGGTGATCGGCTGCGCCTTCTGCAGGTGCGTAAAGCCCGGCATAATGGTGTCTGTATGCTCTTTCATGATTTTAAGCAGACTTTCCCACAAGCCCTTTAAAAGCCCGTCCATTTTTTTCACTTCGTTCCTGGTGTAGAGCTTCATATCGAGTGCTACCTGATCATTTCTGCTGCGTCCGGTATGGAGCTTTTTCCCGGCATCCCCGATTCGCTCGATGAGATGCGCTTCTACGAAGCTGTGAATATCCTCATGCTCTCCGTCAAACATCAGCTTTCCTGCTG
>JAFVAA010000359.1 GCA_017476305.1 Lachnospiraceae bacterium | reverse complement strand
TTCTTTTTTTCATAGAAAAGTTCTAAATAAAGCTCCTGAAACGCAAAAATTCCCTTCTGGCAGTAGTAGGCGTTTTGATAAGTCTGGTTATCTACAAATTCTTCCAGGATTGGCTCACCGGATGCCAAATAGCCTGTTGTCGTCCCCTTTGGACACGACATGATCTGCTCCCATAAAATCACATTGAAATCTATGGTCTCTGAAATTTCCTGATTTCTGCCCGCCCCTCCCAGATACGCACGCAGATCTATACCATTCATGATTTTCGGCAGATTTTTGTGATTACCGGTCATAATCAGATGTACCATCCGGTCTGCAGTTTCAGAAAGCGTCTCTCTTAAAATACCGTCCATCGCTTCCTGAATCGTACCGTTCAGCCCGAAATCTACCGTCATGCACTTTTCCTGTACTAGAAATCCTTCCATAGACTTTAAAAAACCAGCGGTATCCTTCTCTATCAGACTCTCGATCCTTGCACGGTTCTCCTTCAAAGAAAGGAAATCCCATAAATACTGCTTTCCTTTCTTCTCCTTTACAGAAAAACTGTCAAGCTGTATCAGCTGTATCTCCCGGTACTCCTCCAAAGCCGGATCCGTTACCTGGAAAATGTCCAATACCGTCCCGACCGTAGCCTTCGGAATCGCTAACAGCCTCTCATACGCCCGTTCATCCCACCGGATAAAACCCGGCAGCAGCACAGATCTTCTGGAAATATACATCGGCTTTATATGATATCCTGGTTTTCTGTACTTCACGGCATTTTCCAAAAGCCGGCTGATCATCCATCCTTCCCGCATCAAAGGATAGATTTCCGTAATCCGCTCCCTGTCTGCTTCATCCAGGATCCATTCTGCAAAACCACTCATGACCGGTCCAAAAACAAAAGCTCCCAGCCGGAACCACTCTTTCTGTTCCTCGGAAAAGTCATTTACAGAACAGTACGCATACTTTCTCAAGGAGGATACTGCCGGAAGAACATCCCCGTATTTTAGCTTTTCAAAGAGCAGTGTATCTCCACCGCTATGAATGGTATCATAGTAAATGGTGTGAATTCCTTCCGCAGAAGCATTTACTACATCTGATATATAGCTGTCTCCTATGTGCAGTAAATTTTCCGGTTTCAACGCAGTCTCCGCCAGCACATGCCGAAACAACGCACCTGTTTTTTTATTCACGCCTGCTTCTCCGGATATAAAAAGCCCTGCTGTCTTTTCTACCGGAAAATCTACACTGCGCAAAAGCTGACATACGATATCCGTAGTTAAGTACATGTCTGAAACCAGCATCACCCGATAATCTGCATGCTTCTCTAAAAACTCCCGGAACCCGTAAAAATCCGGATTTAGGAAACACACCTCCTTTTCCGTTTCGATTTCCAGCTCCATAAGCTCCTTTGCATGAGCACATACCGGTGGAAGAGCCTCCATAATATCCGAAAGAAGAATTTCATCTGTGCTTTTTTCCTCCTTCATTCGCTTACGGGCATCCCGCTCCGCCTCCGTACGAAGCATTCTGTATATCGAAGGATGGATATGCTGTGGCAGGAGCTTTTTCTCGACCGCCTTCCTTCCCACGATTTCAAAAACATCCTTAGGGACCGCAGTCATTCGAAATAAAATCGTATCAAAAATATCAAAGCTTAGTGCCGTAATCTCCGGATGCTTTTTTAGACGTTCATCGATTTTGGTAAATAGATCTGTCATCTCTCTACTCCTTTTTCCATAGTCTGACCTGTCAACGGTTCGTCTCATAAATTTTATAGAAATGATGTCCGGTTCTCTTTTCCACAGGCGGAAGCTCCATATAATTTCCATAGAACTGAGTCAAATAAGTATCATACCCCTTCGGAACACGATGCAGTTCTCCCTCAAACATGATATCCATCCTGTCAAAGCACTCTTTTTTAAAAATCTCACGTGTTCCATGGGCACCTATTGTAAAGCCGACATTTTCACAGGCATCGAAGTCATAGGACAGCATGAACTCCCATTCCTCCTTTGCAGCTTTTTTTATCAAGTCAGCATCATATAAATGATTCCATTTATTTTGGTTAAGTGCTTTTGACTTTGTTAAGTATTTTTCAATCTCAGCATCTCCAGTCGGCATTCCGCATAACGGAAACACATCAATGCTAAGACCGGTCTGCAGCTGTGTCGGAAAACGGTTAAGATCGACCAGCACAGAAGTATTCACAAAGAGCGATCCCTCATCAAAATAATCATCACAGTTTGCGCAGGACAGCAGCTCATAATCCGGATCATCCTTTAACACCTCTGCTAATCGCATCATATCCTTTTGCACTACATAGACATCGATATCATCATCCCACGGAATGTATCCATGGTGTCTGACCGCCCCCAAAAGAGTTCCTCCTTCAAGAAAATACCGTATATCATGCCGGTCGCAGATTTCCTTTAAATGATGCAGGACCTCTAACTGAATTTTTTGTACCTTCCCTGGATCCATTTCCTGATATCCGCTCCGGTCAAAGAAAGAAAAATCAGACATCACCTCCGGCAGATCGATGACCTTAAAGATTTCCTTTTCCATTTGATAGCCCATAGCTTCCAGCTGACGGATCATGTCATCCTGATACCCCGATGCGATCAAAATGATCACATCCTTCTTTTTTCCTGATTCCAAATATACTTCCGGAGAAAATACAGATTTCCCATAAATGTTCTTTCCCTGATTATATTTGGAATTATCAATAATGGCATCTACAGGCAGCTTCTGTACATTTTCAAGATAATAAATAATCATTCCGGAAATACGGCTGCTTCCAAACACTACGCATTTTTCTTCTGTCCCAAGTGTTTCCCGTGCCAGCCTTTCCAGATTACTATAAAAAAGCTTTGTTGCAGTATAATGAATCTGATATTTTTTCATTTAAATTCACCTTCTTTTCATATTTGTAATTCTATTTATGAATGTCCCCGGCATTCATGTAAGATACAAAGCGTCTGCTTCAATCCATCCTTTAATGTATACCGTCCGGACCACCCCAGCTCTTCCAGTTTGGAAGCATCCAATACCTGATGGGAAATCGGGCTCTGCTCTGCAGCTTCTTCTGCAGTCGGTATTTGATATATGACCTTCTTCCCGGACAAAGCAGCGATCATATCTGCCAATCCGGCAATGGTAGTACGACAGCTTTTATTGGCACAGTTATAAGCTTCTCCCGATGTACCTTTGAGCAGAATCGTCAGAACAGCCGACGCATTATCCGCAATATAACTATAGGACCGCATCTGTGTTCCTGCACTTTTTAAAATGATATCTTCCCCCTCTAAAACACGCTCTA
>JAFVAA010000358.1 GCA_017476305.1 Lachnospiraceae bacterium | reverse complement strand
GGCGGGGCGGGATAAGAGATTCTGGTGCAGGAGGCAGAGCTATAACAGCATAGCGGAAAGTTTTATTACAGAGGGCTACCATCTGCACCATCTTGACCTGGAAAAAGGAAAGGCAACATTTCACAGGGATTATGATGGGATGTCAAGGCTCAAGATACCGCCGGTCCTGCTGGAAGGGAAGATACCGGACGATGCAAGGTTAGAGCTGGAGCTGTTTATGGATTATGTGGTCGATAAATATGATGTGGCAGAGAGAAAAAAGAGAAAGAAGAAAAAAACTTGAAAAATCATTCTGCAAGTCCTTTTTATGACACAGCACTTCGTGTATAATGGATATAAGTTGGGAGATTATGCCAATAAATGAGTTGGAGGATAGAGTGATATGGCACGGAAAAGCAAACAGAAAATGAAACTGCTGTACCTTGCAAAGATTTTTTTAGAGGAAACAGATGATGAGAACAGGCTGACCACTCCGCAGATCATAGACCGCCTGGATTCGTTTGGGGTAGATGCGGGACGGAAAAGCCTGTATGACGATTATGAGGCACTCCGCAGCTTTGGGCTGGATATCATCAAGACGCAGGAAGGAAAACAGACTTATTACCATGTGGGAAAGAGGGAGTTTGAGCTGGCAGAGTTAAAGATGCTGGTGGACTCCATACAGGCTTCCAGGTTCATTACGGAGAAGAAAGCCGGCCAGTTGATCCGAAAGATCGTAAAGCTGACGAGCAGATATAAAAAATCAGAACTGCAGAGGCAGGTCTATGTCAGCGGACGGATACGGTCTATGAATGAGAGCATTTATTACAGTGTGGATGCGATACATAATGCAATCAGCCAGGATAAAAAGATCGGGTTCCGGTATTTTGGATGGGGCGTGGATAAAAAGCCAGTGCTGCACAGGGACGGGGAAGAATACAGTGTGAGCCCGTGGCTTCTGCATTGGAACGATGGGTATTATTATCTGGTCGGTTATGACGATGCCAAGGGAGAGATCAGGACTTTCCGGGTGGATAAGATGCTGAAGATTTCTCTTTTATCTGCTTCACGCACCGGGAAAGACATTTTTGAAAAGATGGATAATGCAAAATATTCACAAAAAAGGTTCTTCATGTTTGACGGGGAGGAGCAGACGGTCACGCTTCGGTGTAAGAACTGGTTATCCAATGTGATCATTGACCGGTTTGGAAAAGATGTTGCTATGCTGCCGGAGGATGAAAATCATTTTACGACATTGGTGGATGTGGTAGTGAGCGATCAGTTCTATGGATGGCTTATGAGTTTTGGTAATAATCTGGAGATCATTTCACCGGATTGGGCAAGGGAGAGGATTACAGAACTGGCGGGGGAAATAAAGGGAATGTATGGATAAATGGCTTGCTGGATGAAGTAAGTGTTATTTCGAGATTTCATCAATTATTCTTGTGAAGTCGAAAAAATTATAGTATAATCGTAGTATTAGTGATTTAAGACTTGGGAGGGCAGGAATGGTTGAAGAACAAGTGAAAATTTCCTATAAGCCATTGTGGAAACTTCTGATAGACCAAAATATCAGTAAGCAGGAGCTTCGCAGGCGAACAGGGATTGCAGTAAGTACATTTACAAAGATGAATAATGAGAAACAGGTGTCATTGGATATACTGGCAAGGATCTGTTTGGAGCTTGGCTGTGGGTTTGATGATATTGTTGAGATTGACAGATAACGGAGGATTTTAGGTTTTGCATGGGGAACCTATCCTAACACTTTGCGAACAATCAAAAAGTGCGATAAACAGACGATTTTGCTAAAAAAGCGATGCCTACCCAACAGTAAGCATCGCTTTTCCTATCTATTAAAATCTATCAATATTTACACACTCACAAGCTCCGCCACCTCCTGCGGAGTTTCCTTGTACCCGTTCTTCGCCAAATAGATGTACAGCTTATACACTCCGCCTATC
>JAFVAA010000357.1 GCA_017476305.1 Lachnospiraceae bacterium | reverse complement strand
TCCCTGTTGGTACACAACACATGAGAAATCTGCTCTAACCCTCTCATTTCCTGCACTATGCCTTGTATTACAGCCATTTCATCGGTATCCATTGTCTATTACCCTCCTTGTCCGAATGTGTCATTTCCCATAATCTATCTTAATACTCTTAAATAAATCATATCAGATCCGGCAATTGGCGTACTGCCTATTCTGTGTAATGAAACACTCCACTCGGATCCTCGACACCTGTAATGCCACTATCTCCGACATCCAGGCCACTGAGATCCGCTTTTGGCGTTCCCATGTTCTTTTCTACCAACTGGATTGATTCTTCCAAGCTATCAGCCTCCACATCTACACAGTAGTGTGCATGAATCCAACAATCCACATGATATACATCGTTCTTGTGGGCAGGAGCATCAGGCTTTGCATAGCTCCCCGTCTCCGCCTATGGCTCTTTACTTGTTTTCCGTTCTTTGATTGTCTGTCCGTACGCGTTCATTATGCACGTCACCTCCATTTAATTTTTGCCTACGTAGTAATACATTGCCAGATCATCAAACCCAAAAAGTCTCTCTATCTTGGAATACCTCCGCCATCAAGAGAACTCCTAATTCAAATCCTCTCTCAAATCTGTGATCGCCAAAGTGTGCCGTTTCTTGGTTCATGCTGTCCACCAGATCTTCCAGCAGGTCTTTCTGTTCATCATTCAGCTCTGTCTCCAGACACTCCCGTTTCTCGATGATTTCATGCAAAAGTCTCCGGTTCTCCTTGCTATATGCAGAATTGCCAAGTTCATCGTCGATCTGCAAGTCGTTATATAAGAGCACTTCCAATATTTTCTTCATATTATCTTTTTATCCCGTCCTTCCCATCTTAATCCGTATAAATCTCTGCCTCTCCACATTCTACGGTACGATACTCCGTCTGGGTTAATGCTCTCTCCATTGCAAGCGAGACTCTCCCATACCAGCCCAAGTCTTCATACTCTTCCATATCCGTATCAATCTTCTCCTTCTCCTGCACAAACAATGAAATCACTTTCTGCATTGCCTCCTGGGGCGCCCCCACAACAAATTCTGTCACGAACGGCTTGTCATCAGGCGGACAATCGTTTTCTATTACCCTAATGATGAACATTTATGCTCTCCTCTCTCTTTAAGTCAGGGGAAGGAATATTCTCCCTTCCCCTGCAAAACTTATGCGGCAATCCGTACCTCTCCCGTATCAGCACTGTATAAGTAAACATTTTCCGAAAGCACTTCCTCCGGATTGACACAGACCCGGTTTACCTCATGCACGATCTCTCTTGCCCTGTCAGTTGAGTCCACTTCCCGCCCAGGCACAGCTATCCATTCATGGACAGAACTCGGGAACAGCACTATGTCCGTTTTCCATTCCGCCGCCACTTCTTTCAGAATATCCGGATATAGAATCGCTGACGCCCCCATGCACCGGATTTTATTCGTGAGAACATACATCGGTAGTTCATCAATCCCTCCCCTGTATCCGTCGAATTCTTCCAATAATTCCCCGATATTCCTCATATCCGGCGGCAACAGTTTAGGGGTGTTTTCTAATGCTCTCGCATACAATTCTTCTGCCGTTACATTCCATGTCTCTGCATGCTTGTTATGGATCAGGATGCTCCCTGATCCAATCCTTTTATCCTGGAGATACACAGCAAAGCATATGGCGAGGTCACAGAACATGATATGGGGGATCCGCTGCAGCAGCTTTTTATTCTTCCCGGCATTGACCCGCCGGAATACGATCTTTTCCTTGATCTTTTCGTAGTTTTGGAAATTCTCGATATCAAAATCGAATCCAACTGCCGCCTCCAGTTCTCTGTCAATCACAGTATGCAGTTGTTGCAGGACACTCTGGAAAGGCTTTCCCATACGATAGATCTCATAATAATTATCAAGATAGACCGTCGGTCCCAGCTTTCTGTCCTTCCGGCATATGCTTATCCCGAACAGGACTTTGGAATTATTCTTTAAAACTTCCTGCTCCTTGATATCGCAGTCTTCTTCATAATGTTCCCGTATATCCTCTACGACAAGCTTTTTAAAGTCCTTAAATTTTATCAGCTCTTTCATTCGTTCCCTCGCTTTCCCGCATTATGCAGCTTTTGATTTTGTCCGTTTAAGGCTGTTCATCGCCTTTTTGTAAATATCCACGCTCATCTCCTGAACGCTCCTGATCCCATACCTCTGCAGCACCCTTTCCAGCGCAACCCCAGTCCTTGCAAGCTCATTCTGGATCTGCCTGATCTGTTCTTCCGTCAGGTCAGACGGGTTCTCCTGTGACGTTTCCGGCTGCACTCCCGCAGTATCCTCACTGCTCCCTGCCACAGTCCTTTCCTGACTGGAAGACGCAGACCTGTCAGCCAAGCGGAATACCTCTTTGCCCTGCTGGTTGACGATCACAAGTCCCACGATCTCCCTGTTTCCGTTGTAAGAAATACTGCTGACGGAGAACTTATCGTAGGTGATGTACCTGTCAGCCTTCTTCGTGAGATTGACGTTGGATGCACCTACCCAGATGAAAGGAGCAGTATATAGTTCCCTGCCGATACCAAGCGATACGCAGGCTCTCTTAAAGGAATCCGATGCCTCACCCTTTTCGCTCTCGGAATTGCTCTTAGTACCGACATCCATCTTATAGATCCATTGTTTTTTGGAGTTGTCCCATACGCCCACTTTACAGTACAGGTTACCGGAGATCACCAGATGTTCCCTCTGCCAGTTGTTCGGACCAAAGACCTCGTCCAAGATACGCATGTCGCACCGGGCATCCTTATATAATAATAGGGAAACTCCCTTTTCATTGATTGTTCCAACCCTGCACTCGATCTCATCCGCACGCAGAGTCCTGATTATTTTCTGCTCCATACACATTAATCCTCTCTTTCGCTTGTTTCCTATGGCATACTTTAGTTAAACGGCAGTTCGTCATCGGCGTCATCAAGAACCCGCATAAAACCGTCCTCGTCAATGGAATATCCCTTGCTGCCTGTTTGCGTCGGGTTCTGTGACATACTCTGTGCCGCGTTCTTGCTCTCTGCAAATTCCTGCTCCTGCACCACGACCTCAAAGAATGGTATCCTCATGCCATTCTTCTCATAACTTCCGGTCTGTACTTTTCCGGAAACCAAGATCTTGACACCTTTTTTAAGATACTTCTCCACAAATGCTGCCTGCTTATCAAAGGCAACAAGATTAAAAAAGTCTGCCGTTATGCCGTCGTCTCTCTTATATTGTTTA
>JAFVAA010000356.1 GCA_017476305.1 Lachnospiraceae bacterium | reverse complement strand
GGGGCAACTTTGACCTTTGAGCACCGCCATAAAGACGACCGCATCCACCGGGCATATACACAGGCATACCGCCGCAGGGAATCCAGAAAACGCACTAAGTATATCTCACGGGCAGGGATTGCCGAGTGGGGACGGATTGCAAGGGAGAAACGCACCCTTTGCGAAAATGGAGAGATCAGTTTTGAGGAATTTCAATCGTGGCTTGATGAAACGAAACGGAAATGAAACTTTTAAACTGTACCTATCTCCATATAAACTCCACATACCGTATATATAGTATGTTATGGATTGGAAAGGAGGAATCATGAATAAGATTCTAGTTGCTGAGGATGATATGAACACGAATCAGGTGATTACAGAATTTTTGAAAGATGCAGGATATGACACAGTTGCCGTATATGATGGAAATACGGCACGGGATAAGCTTTATGAAATGCATTTTGATTTAGTGATACTGGATATTATGCTTCCAGGAGAGAATGGTCTTGATATCTTGAAAGAACTGCGCCAGTTTTTAGATACTCCCGTAATGATATTGACAGCACTAGGGGATGAATACACACAGGTAAAAAGTTATGACCTTTTGGCAGACGAATATGTTACAAAGCCGTTCTCTCCGAAGATATTAGTCAAGAAAGCAGAAGCATTATTGAGAAGAAGCAAACAAATAAGTAGTACAGAATACGGGTTTGACGACATCCAGATAGATTTTCATGGATATTCTGTCAATAAAAACGGAAAAATGCTTTCTCTTACAACCAGAGAGTTTGAAATTCTCCAGTTTTTGATCAGAAACAGGGGACAGGTAGTGACCAGAGAGCAGATCATCATGGCAGTATGGGAAATAGGAACAGAAGTTTCTGACAGGATCATAGATACCCATATTAAAAATATTAGAAAAAAACTGGATACAAAGCGGATAAGGACAGTCAAAGGAATCGGATACCAGTTTGAACAGGATGTGTGATTATGAAAAAATTGAGGCTTTTTCCAAAAACATTTTTATATTGTTTATGTCTCATTACCTGTATTTTATTGATTGCATTTGTTCTGACTTATTATCTGTTGCCTGTTAAGTATCAGGAGTATCGGGACAGAGAGCTGAAAAAGAATGCAGGATCGTTGGTCAGTGAGCTAAAGGATATGCAAAAACATGAAATGGAAAGCTATCTTTTATCCAGCCGGATAGCACTAGGATATGGAATCAGTCTGATAGATGAAAATGGAAAGACCGTAGTATCTAAGGGAATAGATATTAGTATTATGTTTGATGAAAAAGATGACATGGCTGGTACCTGGATGGAGGCAAATGCCGCAGTAAAACTGAAGGAGTATTCTGTAGATTTTACAACATCCGATGGAAGAAATTTCTGCCTTATATTACTTGCTTCTATGGAGCCGGTAGAAGATGCCATGCGTGTTATTCTTTCCGTATTCCCGATGGTATTAGTAATTTGTATTGCACTGTCTGTCGGAGTTTCCTATCTTTATACAAAAGATATTTACCGAAAATTATATACGGTCATTTCAGAGTTGGAACAGGAATCCAGCGAAGTGGGCAGGGCGGAACATGAAAAGCTGAGAGTGATACTGATGGCTTCCCATGAATTAAAAACCCCTGTCACGGCAGTAAGGGGAATGGTCGATGGCATGCTTTATCAGGTCGGTGTATATAAAGACCGGACATGCTACCTGCAAAAATGTCAGGAAGAATTGGAGCGTCTTTCTGACATGCTAAAGGATTTATTTAATATTGCTAAGACATGGAAGGAGGAGTCAGAAAAAGAAAAGTCGGAATTTTTTATAGACGAACTGGTCTCGCAGGTGGTCAAACCTTATCAGATCATAGCGGAAACAAAAGGAGTGCTCTTTGAATTAAAAAGAGGATCAAAAAGTAAAGTAACATTACAAAAAGAACTGCTAGGAAAAGCCATTTCAAATGTGATATCAAATGCGGTACAGTATACGGATCCGGGAAAAAGGGTTACGGTTCTTATAAAATCAGACAGGCTTATTATAGAAAACGAATGCGAACCCTTGCAGGAGGAAGAACTTGCACATGTCAAAGAACCATTTGTGCGTGGTGCTGCAGAACTCTCAAAAAAGAATTGCAGAGGTGATGATGGAAATGGAATAGGACTTTATTTTGTGGATCAGATACTATCTATATGCCGCATACCATATCATTTTTTAACATACGAAAAAGGAATGCGTTTTATTATGGAATTTGGAACCAAAAACAAACAATGATTTAAAGAGTTTTTAAGAGAGGAGACGAAAAATGATAAAAGATATTAAGAAAGTAACCGCAGTATTATTAGCTATTTTTGTGACTGTGGGTGCAATTGATTCATCCAAAGTTTCTGTTGATGCAAAACAGTACAGCTTATATGCAGGAGATACTGCTTATGTGGCTGGTAGCGGTGATGACCTACAAGTAGGGCAGAAATCGTTATGCAAAGGATATGTGTACCATATAAGAAAGGGAGAAATCGTTCATATCACATGGAATATAGATTCATCATGCGGAAATGGCGGTTTTATTGTGGGAATGGTTAATAGTAAAGGGAAAGAATATTC
Organism: Lachnospiraceae bacterium; assembly: GCA_017476305.1. GTDB lineage: Bacteria > Bacillota > Clostridia > Lachnospirales > Lachnospiraceae > Butyribacter. The sequence continues at coordinate 1,903 of JAFVAA010000356.1, read as the reverse complement.
TGTAAAAATCGGAAAGACTAGCCGTCAAACAAAAAAAATCGTTATTCGCAAGGGAGGAAAATGGTATTTTTGGATACAGCCATTAAAAGCAAACTGTAAAGATGGATCAGTTGATTTTCGATTTGATATTTCGATTCATAAAAAGGCACATGGGAAAGCAGTCCGTACAGAAAATGCAATAAAAGAGACTCGTGGTAATGCTAACGATAAAAAAGCAAAGACATACCGATTAGAAATTAGAGATGTATCCGACAGTGAAAAGAAATGGATCAAAAAATGTGACACTTCTACAGGAATTTATGTTATAGAAAAAGATGGCAGATATCTGGTATATGCAAATTGTATCGGAAAGAAAAAAGAGTACTCGTTTCATATATCTGTTCAAAATCAGAATGCAAAAGCAAAACTCGTCATAAAAAAGCTGAAAGATGAAAAGGGAGCTGGCTATGCTTTGCTTTCTGTTCCAAAATATAGACAGTTAAAAATAGTATGTGGAAAATATACTGCTATAAAATAAATATCCCCTATTGAACCCACATATATTTTTTTATTCCCCCTACAAACAGTAGAAATCCACGAGATGAAAGGAACATAGCATATTTCATCAGCCCCTTTCATCTCGTGGGTATGAATACTGGCTTTATTATTAAAAGGGATACTTCCTGTATTATAACATTCCGTATTTCTTTGTGACCATGACAGTACCATATTGTTCTAAAACCTTTATCTAATTTCTCTTTTTTCAAAACTACCTAAAGATTGATTTGATGATTTTTCCATCCCTTTCCATACGTTCACAAATGCCTCCGACATTTCCGATATACTGCCAAACTGAATGCCAATCTGTTTCATTTTCTCTTTAAATCTCTGAACAGAACCGTTCATGTCACTGTCTGAAATTCCAATCCACTCTGCCTTTTCTTTATCCGTCATTCGCTCATAAGACTTTTTCGTGATGATTTTTTGTGTAGCATCCTTCCCCACTACATCATCCTGTTGTCTGGTATTTGAATCCAAAATCACGGTATCCACGCTTAACACTGATGGTTCTGTTGCAGACTTCTTCTGCTTTTCAATCTGACTGGAAAGCAATATCTCCCCATCTAATGCCTTCTCTGCCAAAATTTCCTTTTCTTTCCTTTCCGCAAACTCCTCATAAGAAAGTACTGGCTGCCTTAACTGTTCGATACCATATTCCTCTTTCGCTTTTTCACGCTCTGCATCCAGATACTTTGAATATTCCTGATACCATCTGGAAGTAATGCTATTCTCCAAAGCCTCCAAATATCTTTGGTGACTCCGGCTATTCCAATCGGAATATGCCCTGTCTCGCTCTTTTTGCTTTTCCATTTCTTCCTGTTTCCACTGTTCCTCTTTCTCCTGATTCTTCTGTCCAACAAATTCCTCATAGGTAAGGAAAGGCTCCGTCAGTTCTCCTATGGTAAACTTCTCCATCGGTGCAAACATCCGCCCGTCCAGATAATCAATATACTCCCACATATATTTACTGCCATACGGAAGATCAAGTGCTTTTTTGTGCAGTCTTTCCCCTTTCTTCCGCATTTCTTCATACAGTTTCCGGAACAGCTCCTTTTTCTGCCTTTCTGCCTCTCGTTCTGCCTCCTGCCTTTTCTGTTCTTCCTGTTTTTTCGGTTCTGCCCGCAGCCTCTCCACCGCCAGAGGATACTCCGGCACATCCGCCACAGCCGGATCGATCACAAGGCTCTCCTCCGGGTGTGTTCTCCCGATACGCTCCAGATATGCATTGATGGACCTCGCCATGTGATGTTCCACAATGCCTTTTCCTTTCCGAAGCTCCTTTGCCCTCTTTTTTAATTTTTCCAGCCTGTACTCATTCCTTAAATGTTCCATCTGATACTCCAGATCTCCTGACGGAGTGGTG
>JAFVAA010000355.1 GCA_017476305.1 Lachnospiraceae bacterium | reverse complement strand
GAAAAAACTGCCCTTTTTTCGTAAATAAAAAATTCGATGAAAATGACATTCCAATGCTATTTTCATCGAATTTTTTAAATCCTATCCTGATGCTCCCGTCAAACAGCTATGCCGGATGCAGGCATCAAATCTACTCAGCCTCTTCCTCCGAGTCCGTTTCCTCCTGTGTATCTGCACTCTTCTGGGAGGTTGCCTGCTCCAGTTTATGACGCTCTGCAGCCTGCTCCTTTGCCCATGCTAAGCACTTATCATACCCGTACTTCTTCGTATCACTGATCATGTCCTTTACGATCTTATCGAATTCCTTATCAGACTTTGCATAGATCGCTTTCCAGGAACCATTTTTAATCTTTGTCGTCACCTGAGACCATGTGGTTTTCAATTCGTTGTCCTTCTCTCCCAACTGGAAGGAGGTTCCCGGTGATACTAAATAGTTTTTCGATCCATCTGCTCTGGTTCGATTCTCAAAATATTCATTGATACTGTCACACTTATTGTAATCTCTCCACTCCTGCTCCACTCCGCTGGCAGCGGCACGCCGATTGCTCTTCCAGTTATCAGAGTTATAGGTCTCACCATTGGAATCCGGATTCTCCGCATCGTCTGCCCAGGAAGAAAATGCAGCCTGGCAGACACCATCATGGACGGTTCCCTTATAGCCATTGCCCATCGTCGTCTTTTCATCGTTCTTACACTGTAATCCAAGCTCTGTAAACTGCGTATTTCCATCCTTATCATAATCCCAGCAGATCCCCTTTGGACCATACTTATAGGTCATATGTCCCTCCGGTGTTGCAAAGTAGTTCAGAACATTCATACAAAGCTCCGGATACTTCGTCTTTGCGCCCAGACAGGTCTTATAGTCACCACCCGGTGTATTCATGCCATATACGATCGGACGGGCATCCTCCGGTGCCATACAGTACATGATCTGCCCTTTGTCTAAATGCTTTGGCTTATTAAATGCCAGGGAACCGCTATAGTTAAAGATGGAGAACAGAACACCACCATTCTGAACCTTCTCAGCCATCTTATCATAGGTCTGTGTCATGGAATCCGGATCGACCAGACCCTTCTGGAACAGATCATTGTAGAATTTCAACATCTCTAAATACGGTCCGCCTTCCATCATCGCATCATAATAATTTCCGGTTTCCGGATCATACAGACCGATTCCCAGCTCATCATAACCATACCATGCAGTAGCCGTAGCTTTCACATACATACAGTAATCCACATCCCAATCCGGCCAAAGGGAAACTGCATAGGTCGGATTTCCGGAATCATCCTTTGGGCAGGCCTTCTGCATATCCACCAAAAGATTCTCAAAATCCTCCAAGGTCTTTACCTTCGGGAATCCTAACTCTTTATAGATATCCCAGCGCAAATCCCAGGTATAGAAAAATGCCTGATGATCCTCGTTCGAGGTGGCAATATTGTTCCCTATTCCGTAACAGGTATCAGACTCTCCATCCGTAATCTGCTTCGTAAGCTCTGAATTTTTCTTCAGTGCATCCTGCATATGTTCGTAGATATAAGGAGCCTCTTCTTTGACGAGATCTTCATCATTCCAGTCGAACATCAGACCATTTTTTACTGCCTTCGCATAGTTATCAGAGTCTGTTCCCCAGATTACGATATCCCCCAGATCACCGTCCTGCATACGTGTCTGAAGAACCCCACCGGTATTTGGAATGATATTTAATCTGATGTTAAATTTTTCCTTTAAGATGTCAGCGATCCAACCGGACTGCATGCCGGAAAAGTTCGCTACCTGTGAAAATACATCCAGTGTTATCGTTTTATTGGTAGCCCTTCTCCCACAGCCCGTCATACTGCCTGCCATACCGACTACCATTGTGCCGGCTAATACCACAGACATCATTTTTTTCCATAGGCTTTTCTTCTTCATTGCCAGATCCCTCCTTTAGTTATGAATCATCTCTTTATTTTTCTCCACTGTAACTATTCAGTCAAGCCTGAATAGCTACTCTCCACTATCCTTTTCTATCAACCGGAATATATACATCGCCGTGGAGCTGATCATATAAAAAATCGTACATGGTCCTATGAGAATTCCTAAAAACCACGTTACAGTATTCCACAAAAATACCACAACCAAAACAGCTACGATTACCACAGTAAAAAGTGTTCTTAAAAAATATTTAAATGCAATCGAATGGGAATTCCGAAGTGTGTTTATTATGGTATTCTCATATCTTGCCTGCAATGCGTATGCATACAGCAGATGGGATACAGAAATAACCACTGCAAAAATCCCCACGATCAAAAACGGAAGCTCCTGCTTTTTTCCGTATATCCAAAAATCCAAAAGAACCGCCACGACTGCAGTCAGAGTGATAATTCCTAAAAGAAAACCTTTTAAAAAATTCTCCTTATATGCTTTCAAAAAAGAAGCCCCGATATATCCCTCCTTTTCGTCTGCCATACGAAGAGTGACCGTATATGCTGCCACAGTTGCCGGTCCGATGAACAGAAGCGGCAAAAAGCATACTGCATATAGAGAACTATCCATGGGAACATCATTCTCCACACATAGGGTAATTCCTCCCACACACTCCGCTGCTCCACCGAAAACCAACCACATGATATTTAATTTTAAGAGTTCATAAAATCTTGATAGAAATTTATACAGTGGTCCTTCTACACTGAAAAAATCTTTCATTCTGTTTCTCCAATCCTCATTTTCGCATTTCACGTTTCGGTTCATTATAGTGAACGGCAAAACTGAT
>JAFVAA010000354.1 GCA_017476305.1 Lachnospiraceae bacterium | reverse complement strand
GTCCTTTCCTCATGCACTCGGAAATGTCGAAGTAGAAGCCGCTTTCTTCTCCTGTGCGGTAAAAATCATGGAGTGCCTTTAACTTCTCCCCCGCATCCATCTCCGTACACTTTGAGCCAAGTCTGGAAAAGTGGGTGACTAAGTCCATGCCCACCCTCGCAAAATATGTCCTCGCTTCTTCTACGGATTTCTTATAGACGGATACCGTCACATACTTTTCCTGTACCATGCTGTTTGAGCCGGTCGCTTTATCAAGAAGCATCTCATTGTACTCTTTCCTATAAAGGTCAAGCCCGTCCTCCTGCATGGGAATTAAGATGGATTTTTCAAAATCCTGTCTGTTCAATCTCCGGTTATTGATGGTGATTTTCGTGGTAACCCCGCTGTCAAAGGAGTTAAGAAGTTCGCTGTATTCAAGGAACATCGTTTCCTTATCCTCCCTGCCCGCCACTGCATAATTTATATCCACAAACTTAAAGGTCTTTGTAAATTTATTCCTCCCCACTAGGAAGATACCGTCTTTCCATACTGCCTGTATCGGGATCGCCTGCTGTACGCTTTTTGGTATGATGAATTTCTCCCTGTCCTGTTTGAAGATGTTGCGTAAAGTCCGTATCATAACTGATTATTTCTCCTTTCCTGTCCTGATTTTTGAATATTTAGATTTCCTGTTATCTGATTTTGTTGGATTTTTATTTATCAGAATTTTTTCTATTTTTGTTTTTATTTTTGCCTCTGGCTTTCAGATATTTTTGCTTTTATCCGGCTTTCCTCTTTTTATCCGTTTTCTTATTTTCTGCTTTCTGCATTTTCTTTTTATTCCTTTTCTTACGCTTTCTTTTTCTCACACCCTGCCATTCCTCTATGTCCTCTATCATCAGTTCATAGTAGATATTTTCCGGCTCGCATAACATCCTCTTTGGTAAAAGGATTTCTGATTTGAACCACGCCTACAAGAACTGCTCTGCATTCATTCCATGATAGCGGATAAAGCCGATAGCAGTGAATGGTGCGGCTCCTAACACACACATCCAGCTTATTGTTTCCATGTCTAAATACGGTCTTAGGAAAAAATATAAAGCGACTGCAATACCGCAAGCCAGAACCGAAAAGACGAACTGCCTCATGGACAGTCCGAAGAACATCGCTTCTGTATATTCCCTGATTTCCCTGTTGATCTTTACTTCCAAAAGTTCCACTTCCTTTCATTTTTCTGCACAAAAAAAGAGCAATCACTTTTGACTGCCCTGAGTTTATGATTTTATTCTATTTATTCATGTCCGGCTCTAAATCTTTCACCCATAGGTCGAAATATAGTGCTTTGAAATGCTTTGTTTCCCTTCGTGCCATTATGCCACACTTTCCTTTTTTGTATAGTGGTACAGTACATCTTCTACGGAAAAATCTTCTTCATTTTCTACATCGTCGCTGTTATACCAAACCCACCTTGTCACATAATCCATGAACCACTCTTTTTCCCGCAAAGCGGTAATGATACTTCCAAAAGCACCATAATCTTTTGGGTTTCCTGTGCCATAAAAAACAACCGTACCATCTGGTGCATTTTCTTCTTTCAGATGATAGTTTGTAAATGTCTTTGTAAGTGTCTGATAAATGCTTTCCGTACTGTATATTTTTTCCATCATGATTTTTTCATCATCCATTCTAATCTCTAATTTTAACATCGCTTTACCTCCCATTTCCATCTGCTATGGTTTCATCCTGTGTGCTTTCATTATACAAAACCCACGCAAAAAAATCCATATCTATTAGAAATTTAATGAATGATTTTATCTATAATTTGTCAATATCCCATCATTACACGCACTACCCTGTCTGACATCTTTACTGCCCCGACAAGCACAAGCATATTAAAGACAAGTTCTGCTATATATGTCCATACCATCGTGACCGGTGCCGCCTCCGGATTGACAACAGGCGGGGAAGATGCGAACAGAGAAAAGATGATACACGCAAGCACGATGATTGCTCCCTCCAAGCAGACTGCCGCATAGGATTTCAAAAAACTCTTTCCGATATTCTGTGAAGGCTCTCCCCCAAAGGTCGATAGCGGTATCGGTGCTATGGCGGTATAAAGATATAACCTGAAAAATCTTCCGTACACGCTCATGATCATCACGAAACTCAGTACCGTTATGAAAAGTCCACCGATCAGG
>JAFVAA010000353.1 GCA_017476305.1 Lachnospiraceae bacterium | reverse complement strand
ATCATCTCCATCTCCCCAGCGGCCTGTAAAAGAACCTGATGGATTAAGCCATAAAGTCTCATACCATGGTCCAACAATAAATCGATTTCCATTAACATATTGATAAACCACTACAAACGGTATCTGGTCCGGATGATTCACCGGATCATACTTTAATGCACCTTTTTTCCAGATCATGGAACCATCCTCATCATCCTTCAGTGGCTCTGTGTCACCAGCCAAGGTACCCCATGCAGATACATGAGCCATATTAAGATTCAGGCAGGCAACTACCTGCAGAGCAGCCAAAAAGCCTGCTAAAATTCTCTTTCCGCGTTTCATTTATTTCTCTCCTTTCTTTTTGCCTCTTATCAGGCAAGCAATAACTATTATAATTTCTAGCTTCTATTTTGTCTATATCCTTCCGCTTTTTTATAAAAACAAAATTTCTTACAAAATCTTTATCTGATCCTTACAGCTAAATAAAGGTGTATGAGTCTTTCATCACACACCTTTACCATCCATTTCAAACCTTCAGAATGTCTTCTGAATACCATCATCAGTCCGTTTCATCCCACCAATACCCAGTCACCTTGACTATATCATCGGTATATAAATAAATCAATGATCTGCAGGCACTGACATCCAATTCCGTAATCTGGTTTCTCTCACATCTGATTTCTTTTAATGACGTATTATGGCTCACATCCAGCGAGGTCAGACTATTTCCCTCACAATGTAAAAACTCTAAAGACATAAGAGGACTGATATCCAATGCTGTCAATTGACAATCATCTAACTGCAATAATACCAATTCTGTGTTCTTACTGATATCTACTTTCTTAAGACTCATACCAGTACAACTCAGTGTCTTCAATGCTGTGTTTTTCGTGACATTCAAAGCTGTTATTCCTGAATTTCCATGACAATACAGTGTTTCCAAGTACGGAAATGCTCCGAAATCTATTTTCCCCTTTACAGGTCCTGAGAATTCGAATTTTATAATATGTCCCCCTTGCCACTGAAGACGGCACATACCTTGTCCATCCAACCTCACCAAAAATTTCTGTATCGCTGCTTCTTCACCAGCATCGTGTTTTTTTCCATCATCCTTCTCTATCGTCGGTTTAGTAGTTTCTACCACATGTACAAAACATGGTAAGGTATTCGTATATGTTTTCTTTTTCTGCATATATTTTACCTTAACAACAATTTCTGTGTCACCAGCACTTCGAACCGTCACCTTTCCTTTCTTGGTGACGGTAGCAATCTTACTGTTTTTCGACCTATAGGTAATCTTCTTAACGGTCACACCTTTTGCAGTCTTTAATTTGATTCCTGCTGTCTTTGTTAATGTAGTATTCAAGCTCAATTCATATTTGTCCAAACTGATAGCGGGAGCCTTTCCTTCCGCTATCGTATTTCCAGAAAATATCAATCCGGAAAAAAATAGCGCATACACTAAAATCAAACTACATATTTTATACTTCATAAAATTTCTTTGCATCGCTCATATCCTCCATTGATTTTGAATCATATTTACTATATCTGTTTCATTACACCATTACCCTCTGCCCTTTGTATTCCGTACAGCTGTCTGAATGGTTATTTTACACGCATGCCATGACAAGCTTTCTTAACCCCCTGGTTTATTCCACTATCTGCAAAATTAACCTTTCCTTTAAAAAACTTATCTACACTCGAACCCGGCACATAACTTCCTGCTAAAATACAAACATCCTTATATTCTTTTGGATAGGTTACAGAAAATGTTACTTCCACATTCTGTGACTGCGTAAACCAATCTCCATATTTATCCGTATATTTTTTAGTTCCAGTATATTTCCACTTACCAATCTGCTTAGTCTTTACACCATATGAATTCTTACTTTCAATGCACTTTCCTGTTTGGTAATCTACTACTGTATAATATTCATAAGTAGGTGATGGATTCACATACATACCTTCAATGACTCCATTAATTTCATCACTGGTAAATTTGCTTGGCAGTGTCCACTGTACCGTACATGTCACCTTATAGTTTTTCCCACTGCTCACCTTCTTAAAATTCTTTAACTTAAGAGAGCCTGTCTTCTTAATCATACTTCCATCATAAAATGCCGTATACTTCACAGTTTTATTATTTTTCAAATCCCATGTGACTTTCTCCTTTGACATTGCTGATTTTCCAGACTTCACATTTACCGACACTGTCTTCACAGCCTTTTTATATTCCTATGTCGCCTTCGCTGTCACTGATATTTTATATGTTCCCTTTGGAGTCCACTGTTTGATGGTAACTAACCCACTCTGATTTACTGATACATACTTACTGCCACTTGTCACTTTATAGGTAATCTTTGTCTTAGCAGATGCACCTATTTTAAATGTCTTCTTGCCCGTTCGGAACTGATCCGCAGTGTATGTTTTTTTCGATACTTTTAAAGAAATATTCTGACTTTTCTGTGCTACAGGCTCCTCCGTAGCCTCTGGTTCTTCTGTAGCTTCTGGTTCTTCCGTAGTCGCCGGTTCTTCCAAAGCTTCATCGGCTCGTACTACTCTGGCT
>JAFVAA010000352.1 GCA_017476305.1 Lachnospiraceae bacterium | reverse complement strand
GAGCTTTGTATCCGTTTGGGACTTCGGACTACGGAAAGGGCAAAAAAGAACAGGGAAAGGAGCCTTGCACGATGAAAAATGATTGCTGAAGCAATCATCAATGCGCAAAAGTCGTGCGTGAGAATTATGAAAAAATACAAAGTAGAGATAACGGAAATGCTTCAAAAGACCGTCACCATAGAGGCGGGGAGCAGGGAAGCAGCGGAGGATTTGGTGCGTGGGGAGTGGAAAACAGGAAAGCATATCTTAGGATCGGAGAACTTTGCGGGAGTGGATTTTAAGGCAAAAGAGCCTGTACGGTCTAAGGAAAAGGAGAGGTAAAAGGGGCAGTCATATTTCTGTTTTCGGAGGGTGAAACAGATACACAATACCAGCAAGCAACGCCAAAGGATAGCCTGTTCCCTCCGGTCACAGTCCTTTGGCAGCTTGTCAGGGGGAACCCCTGAAACCCCGACCGACCACGAACACCAAGCAAAACTGAATAAGAAAAATTCATAGGAGGTAAGCATGAGAAAACGAAATGTATCCATTTTATTCCGTCTGAATAAAAAAGAGGCGGAGGCACTTGACAAAAAAGTGAAGAAAAGCGGACTGAGCAGGGAGGCATATTTGAGGCAGCTTATCAGTGGGGCTGTGCCAAAGGAAGCACCACCGGCAGATTATTATGCGATGATGCGGGAACTGCATAAGGTAGGGAACAATCTCAACCAGATCGCACAGAAAGCCCATGTATTGAATGTGGTAGATGTGCAGAGATATGACAATGAGGTGAGGGAGTTTAAGCGGGTGGTGAAGCTCATAACAGAGGCGGTTATTTTACCGGAGAAAAAAGAGCAGTAGGAATCTGAAAATTTCAGATAGAAAATTATAGCTTTGAGTAGGAAAATCATTTTGAAATTTTTAGGTGAAGAAACAAATTGTAAGAGTGAAATTTTTGGAACAGCGAACAGGGAGGGTGAAAAGTGGCAACAACATCTATATGGAGCATTAAAGGGTGGCTTGGGAAACTTGTCATCTATGTGGAAAATCCCGAAAAGACGGAACAGCCAAAAACAGCCGATACCGGACCGGAACTTTCAGGGCAGGGCGGGGACGCACAGAGCCTTGCAGATGTGATTGCTTATGCAGTCGATGCAGAAAAGACAAAACAGAAAGAAAGTGCTTCGGATATTTCTGATGAAAAAGAGGAACTCATGCAGCAGTATGTTTCCGGAGTGAACTGTTCCCCGATGACCGCAAGGGAGGAAATGATCGCAGTCAAAAAGCGGTTCGGAAAGGACGGGGGTATCATTGCATTTCATGGCTATCAGTCCTTTGCACCCGGCGAGTGTACTCCGGTGATGGCACATGAGATCGGGGTGAAGCTTGCGGAGAAATTATGGGGAGAGCGGTTTCAGGTGATCGTTGCCACACATCTTGATAAGGCGCACCATCTTCATAACCACTTTGTAGTGAACTCTGTTTCGTTCAAAGACGGATTACGGTATCACAGAAGCAAGAAAGACTATCAGGATATGCGGAATCTGTCTGATAAACTCTGTCGGGAATATGGATTGTCCGTCATAGAAAAGCCAGAGAAAAAAGCGAAGCATTACGGGGAGTGGCGGGCAGAGCAAGAGGGAAGACCGACCTATTTAGGAATGATAAAGGCAGATGTAGACGAGGCGATAGGACAGGCGAGGACAGAAAAGCAGTTCTTCCATTTCCTAAAAGAAAAAGGTTATGCAATCAAAATAGGGAAAGATGTAACACTCCGGGCAGAGGGCAGGGAACGGGGGATGAAGCTTGCAAGAAATCTGGGGGAAGATTACACGATGGAAATGATACGAAAGAGGATACTTGCAAAGGAGAGAAAACAGGCACAGGACAAAAAACGGACACAGATGATCTAAGGAAAGCAAAAAAATATTCCATAAAGTATCATGGAAATTTCAATCATTTGAAAAAAAGAAAGATCGGAGGACTGAGGGGATTGTATCTTCATTACTGTTTTTTGTTGGGCATTCTGCCGAGGAACCAGCCGGACACGAAAAAAGTCCATCTTATTTTTCGGGAGGATTTACTAAAACTGAATACCATTTCAAAAGAAACAAGGCTGCTCTGTCAGTATCGGATTGATACGGTGGAACAGCTTTTTTATTTGAAGGAAAATTTTGCAAAGGAGGAAAAGGAACTCATAGAACAGAGGAAGCATTTAAGGTATCAGTCACGCAGCATCAAAGATGAAGAAAAATTAAAAGAGGTAAAGGGACAGATTGCGGGACTGACAGAACAGATAAAAGAAAAACGGGAGGGGGTGGTGCTTTGTGACGGTATCGCTG
>JAFVAA010000351.1 GCA_017476305.1 Lachnospiraceae bacterium | reverse complement strand
GGATTCTACAATAATGCCGCCAAGTGTCGTTCCATGACCACCGATGAACTTCGTAGCAGAATGTACCACGATATCTGCTCCATGCTCAATCGGGCGAAGTAAATACGGTGTTCCAAAGGTATTATCAATCACCAGAGGAAGTCCGTGCTTATGTGCAATTTCTGCAATCGCATCAATATCCGGAATATCACTATTCGGATTTCCTAATGTCTCTAAGTAGATAGCTCTCGTGTTCTCCCGTATGGCACCCTCTATCTCACCCAGATTATGTGCGTCTACAAATGTAGTCTCAATTCCATACTGTGGTAAGGTATGTGCGAGCAGGTTATAGCTTCCACCGTATATCGTCTTCTGGGATACGATGTGCCCGCCATTTGCTGCCAAAGCCTGAATCGTATATGTAATCGCTGCTGCACCGGATGCCAGAGCCAGAGCTGCACTACCTCCCTCCAGTGCGGCAAGTCTCTTTTCCAATACATCCTGTGTCGAATTCGTCAGTCTTCCATAGATGTTTCCTGCATCTGCCAGACCAAACCGGTCTGCCGCATGTTGGCTGTTATGAAATACATAAGAAGTCGTCTGATAAATCGGAACGGCACGTGCATCGCTTGCCGGATCTGCCTCTTCCTGTCCTACGTGTAACTGTAATGTTTCAAATTTATAATCGCTCATAATGTTATTCTCCTTTTCTCTGTTATATTGATATTTATTGTTTTATTTATATTTTCCTTTTCCTATATCTGTTTCATCTCCCGGACAAACAGTATCCCCGGGAGCCATGCATTCGCTGGCAGACTGCATGATGCCTGATACCATTTAAAAAATCCAACATCGCAGCTTCCTCCCTCCACGCATTTCTGTTTCAAAAACATGTACATCTTATCATTATTTACCTACTATGTCAATAGGTTTTATAAGATTTTATTTTTCCTATACCTGTTTTCTTTTTTCTCCAGAAAAAATCTCCCATCCATTTGGGAGATTTTTTAGGTTCTATTTTTTGACTTTACTTAATCAGCTTTGAAAATTCCAATGCTTTTCCTACGTCACCATCCACCTTCAGCTTTCCAAGGGAAAAACCTAAGACCGGATCGAGCTTCCCATCCAAAAGCTTATTAACTTTGATAAAATCATTGTTCCATTTCCATTCAAAACAGCCATTTATCTTTCAACGCACATCCGTTTTCATAAACTATATTGTATCAAGAAACATTTGTCAAGAACGAACCGCTATTGAACATCCAGATCTGCCGTAACCTGATAATAATCACTTGCATGTGCTGTATATCCCATCACACCCTTTCTGCAAATCTGGCTCATCTGTAAAAAGGAACAGAACACATACCCATGTTCCTCTAAAATCGCCTTCTGCATTTCTATCGCAAGCTCTGCCCTTTTCCCGGCATCAAACTCCACCGCCATCTTTTTTTCCAGTTCCTCCAGTTTATCACTATGAAAATGTCCGTTATTTACTGCACTGCTGTCTAAACAGCAGGAAGTAAAGAAATACTCCGGATCCCCTGTCGGTGCCGTTACCATGGCACTTGCATACACGTCCCACTGCGAAGGCTCCACACGGATTTTATTGTGATCTGCTGTAGAATTGATCTCCACATCGAGTCCAATCTCCTTCAGCGTCGCCTGCGCAGCCTCGGCAAGAAGCGGAAGCTCCTGCCTGCTCGGATACGTCAGCCAGCGGATTTTCAAATCCACTCCGTCCTTTTCACGAATCCCGTCCCCATCTGTGTCTGTCCAACCGGCATCCTCCAATACCTTTTTCGCTCCTTCCGGATCAAAAGTTTCCGTCGCCACTTTATCCCCGCCAAAGGCAAATCCTGCCGGAAACACTCCATTTCCCGGATAACCGTTCCCATTTAAAAGATTTTTTACGAAGCTTTCCTTATCAATCCCCATCGCAATCGCCTTCCGTACCGCCGGATCCGAAGTAATCTTACTTTCAAAATTCATCCATGCGAAAAAAGCTCTGGAAGTCGCTATCTGTGAAAAGCTAAAAGCATCCCCCTGAAAAAGCGGATAGCTTTCATATGCCATACCATATGCCGCATCAATCTCACCGCTCTGAAGTGCCATAGCCAGCGTATCCCCATCCGAAATCGTCCGAATTGTCAGCTCATCTATGTGTGGTGTCCCATTCCAATAGTCTTCATTTTTCCTTAAAGTCAGATGGTCACCCGACTGACACTCCACTGCGATATACGGTCCGGTTCCTGCCACAATTCCTCCCTCCGTCCCGGCATCCACATCAAAAATGCAGCCATACGGATCCCCGAGATAATTCAGAAG
>JAFVAA010000350.1 GCA_017476305.1 Lachnospiraceae bacterium | reverse complement strand
GACTACATTACACAGGATTTTTCGAATAAGAAAGTGAAATGGAGAACAGGGGCATTTGACTATATCGCTGGTTACTACATGACCGACTGGTATCGGACGGAAGGAAAGTGGGTTTTAGCTTCTCCTCGGGAAGAGGATATCATAAAAGAATTTATGCTGAAATGGCGGGAGGAGACCAAGAGCAACCGAAGCGATGCAGGATACAAATTTGATGATTACATCTATGCATACCAGGCAGACATAAGAGACAGGAAGCTCATTGCGAAGCATCAGAAGGTCTGCGACGAGATAGATGCAAGAATGGATTTGTTCCCGGATCTTCCGGACGATTATCAGAATTTTGTGGAGCATACGGTTTTTGATGATCATAATTACATCTTTTATTCGCGGAAAGAGAAATGGGCTTATTGCACAAGATGCGGACATGAGTATGAAATACGGAAGGATGGGGTTTACCACAAGAAAATTGCTGTATGGAACAACAAAGAGAAATTACGGCACAATCACGATTTTATGTGTCCTCATTGTGGGAAGTGGATTAAGGCGAAGAGCGCAGGCATGGGTAGTGGACAGCTTCTTGAAATAAATTGGAGCACGATAGTTCAGACCAATGGCAACAATGTCCTTGTTCGGTATATCTGCCACACGAAGGATTTCAGAAAGGATTTCCACAATCCTAAGTTTGATAGCAGGGAATTGTTCAGGACAATCCATACCCCGAAAAATGTCGAGGACTATGAAATGGGTTATTACAAGATGGGGAGAGACAGCGATTCCTATGTTTATCGGTGGCGTGATCCGGTGGGGCATGGGTGGAGCTGGAATCCGTCGGATTTACAAGTGCCGAAGCAGACAGTCCTCTACAATACAGATTTCGAGATTTTAGGCACTACCTGTATGAGATACAGCTGCATTGATTTGTTCCTTGAAAAAATTATACCGAAAATGAGGCACACATCGGCTTGGATAGTGGATAATTACTTCAATTTCTACCATAAGCACCCTTTCGTGGAGCAGATGTTGAAAATCGGATGGTACACCCTCGTTAGGGAGTTATTTGAGGATAACGGTAAAGCCGAGAGGGAAGATTTCACGAATGGCAGGAGCATCTTGGAGACCTGCGGAATAACAAGGGCACAGTTCCTGCTCTTAAGGGAAGCCACAGACGATAATCCAGAGGCAAGGGATTTAAGGATTGTCAAGCACGCAGAGCAGAAAGGGATCAGGCTGACGGTGGATGAATTGAGGGAGCTTCGATATGTCCATGACGAAGGAAGACACGATTACTTCGATGAATTCTTGGACGCTATGGAATACAAGAATATCCATAAGCTAAAAAAATATTTCATAAAGCAGAAAATCCGTCACACGCAGGATTACTTTGATTTTACCGGATGGCTTCTGGAGATGGGATACGACATGCGGAATGAGTTCAACATCTACCCGAAGAATTTTGTCGAGAAGCACGACGAGATGTCGGTAGCCTATCAGAAGTACAAGGATAAAAAGCACAAGGAGGATATAAAGAGATTCAACCGACTGCTGAAACAAATGCGGAAAGATGTAAAAGAGGATAATCCGAT
>JAFVAA010000349.1 GCA_017476305.1 Lachnospiraceae bacterium | reverse complement strand
TTGATGCAGAAAGGGTGAAGATTCGATTTCTGGTGACGGATACGGGCATCGGTATCAAAAAAACGGATATTCCGAAGCTGTTCAACCGTTTTAGTCAGGTGGATAACCACTATACCAGAAAAGTAGAGGGTACAGGACTTGGTCTGGCACTTTCCAAGGAGCTTGCAAAGCTTTTGCACGGAGATCTGACTGTGACCAGTGAAGTGGGGGTCGGAAGCTGCTTTTGTATTGAAGTGGAGCAAAAGGCGAGACATTATTATGATGTTTCGAAAAATGAGGAGTTGAAGGATATCGTAGCGTATATTTATGCATTGGATAATGCAGAGCGCTGGTATTTGACGCGAATCCTTTCCCAGCTGACGGTGCCATCGGTTCTGCTGCATGATAAAGAGGAACTGTTGCGATTAAAAGAGTATAAATCGAAGGATAATGAAAAACAGATTCTTTTTTATTCCTATGAGCAGAATCATGAGGTGGTGGATGGATTGGAGCTTCCGGTGAGAAAAATTGCTCTGATGCAGTACTATACCTCGACGAAGGAGATGAATCTGCAGGGGAACTTTTTAAGATCGCCCTATGATATTTTTAAAGTATTGAGAGCAATCCTTTCTGTCGAGGAACAGAAAGCGGTAAATGCTCTGATTCAGACGAAGGATGCACATATTGCGGTCGTAGATGATAATAAAGTAAATTTAAAGGTAGTGATCACACTGTTAAAGCAGTTCGATGTCCGTCCGGAAGCGTTTGCGAGTGGTGCAGGGATTTTGAAGGCATTGGAGCATGGCAGGGAATATGATGTTATATTTATGGATCATATGATGCCGGAGATGGATGGAGTGGAAACGACGAGAAAAATCAGGGAAATGGATGGGGAATATGCGAAACGTGCGATTATCATTGCATTGACGGCAAATGCGATAGACGGAGTCGAGGATGAATACATAGAGGCAGGCATGAATGATTGGCTGTTCAAGCCGGTAAACACGGAAAGAATCCAGGAAAAGCTTATAAAATATTTACCAAAGGAGAAAATAGTGGTATAAATTTGCTCAGAAAAGCATGGCAGGAAAAATATTTTTTGGAATCAGTTCAAATTTGAACGTGTCAGTACATTGGAAATGGAGGGATAAAAATGGAGAAGGATGTAGGAAAACAGGAAAAGGCAAAGGTGGATCTGGAGCTGTCGAAAAAAGAAATGAAGCGTCTGATAGACAGGGCGGACTGTGCGATGTTTACTATAGCACCCGGAACGGATATCAGAGTGTTTTTTGCGAACAAGAAATTTTTTAAGGTCATACAGTATACACCGGAAGAGTTTCAGGAAAAGTTCAACAATCGTGTCATGGAGTTAGTGGTGGTAGAGGAAAGGCAGCGGATCCGCAGCCTGATTGCCAGACAGACTGCTATGGGCGGAGCGCTCCATCTGGAGTACAGGATCAGGAAGAAGGATGGTATGTCAGCATGGATCGCGCTGACGGCAGAGCCTGCCAGAATAGAGGGGGAGCTTCTTTACTACTGCTCTGCTACGGATATTACGAATCAAAAGCGCAGTTTAGAAGAAATTTATAATGCGAAGCGGGAAGTGGATTTGATCGCGAACAGTATTTTAGGCGGTGTAATCAAGCTTCGGACAAAGGATTTTAGTCTGCTTTATGCAAATGATGGTTTTTTTAGTCTGGCGGGATACAGCCGGGCAGAATATTTTTCTGAGTTTGGAAATATCTGTAAGGAGGTCATTCATCCGGATGACAGGATGCTGGTGCAGAAGCTTTTACAGTCGGCAATCGATAATCAGGGATACATCGGGCTGGAATACCGTATCATCAATAAGGCAGGAGAAATTCGCTGGTCCTATGCGAACGGGCGGAGGATTGATGATGTAGAGGGCTCTCCCGTGTTCCTGTGCATCATAACGGATATTACGAACCGAAAACGTCTGGAATTAAGGCTCGAGGACTATATCCGTGCATCCAGAGTTCTGCATACCAGTAAAAAGCGTGTTGGATGGGCATATGACATAGAAAATGGATATGTCATCAGGAATGGATATTTAGAAGGCTCCTATTCGCCGGAGAGTGAGATCCCCGGCGGGCTGACGGAGGAGTTTTTGTCGAAGATTGCACATCCTGAGGATGTGATGCGTCTGCGCAGGGCGATTCAGGAGCGTATCGACAGAGTGGGGCAGAGCAGTGCAGTATACCTGGTGAAGGACAACATGGGGAATTACAGACCGACACAGATGGACATGATTTCTGTCTGTGTGGAGGATTTAGAGGGAAAACCGGATCGTATTTATGGAGAGACCAGAGCTCTTTCCGAACAGGAGGACAGGACGCTGACGGCTGCCCAGACAGAAAGGGATTCAAAGCTTCAGAAGCAGGAAAACCGGATACTCAGTCTGGCAGAAAATGCGCTGGCGGTCCAGGAGGATGTCGTGACGGAGCTGATGTCCTACCAGGATTTCCTGAAGAGGATGGCAGCAGTTCTGCAGAGTAGTGATAAAGAGGAAAAGTATGGTGTTCTCTGCTGCGATATCAATGATTTTTCCAAAATCAACTATCATTATGGTATTAGCATAGGAAACACACTTTTAAGGGGACTTGGAGGCATTTTAAAGGAGCGGTTCGCGTATAAAGAAATCTGTACCAGGATCCGTGGGGATTATTTTGTGGTATTCTTTTCTTATGACAGCTATAACGCGCTTTTGAAACTGCTTTCTGCGACGCAGAAGGAGATCGCGGCCAGGGTGGAGAAGCTGAATTATATTACCTATGGAACGACAACGGGAGTGTTTTTGATAGAGAACATAAAAGAGGATGTCGTCGAGATGATTTCCAGAGCAGATTTGGCCAGAAGAAGCATTAAAGGGACGAAGGGGAACCGGTTTGCCATCTATTCGGAGGATCTGCAGAGGGATCAGTTCAAGGAGGAAGAAATCATCCATGACATAGATGATGCGATTTCCAATCATACCGTAGAAATCTGCTATCTGCCACGTATCCGGAATGATAAGGATCATGTGATGGGCTGCAAGGTGGTTCCGCAGGTTCAGACCAGGCATGGGGAGTACCTTTCCTTAGAGGATTTAAAACGCTATATGGACCGGACGCAGGAGGTGCAGCAGTTAGTCTTTTATGTTCTGGCAAATGTCTGCAGAACGCAGGGAACATGGAAGGCGCAGGGGAAAAAGATTTTACCGATTTCCCTGGATGTGACGCAGGGGCAGCTCTGTACGAAGGATGCGGTAGAGAGGATTGACCGTATCGTGAGAGAGAACGGCATGGATCCGTATGAGATCCTGTTCGAGATTCAGGAGCAGTATTTCCGGGAGATGACACCAAAATTCCAGATGGCACTTGAAGATTTGCATAAAAAGGGGTATCGTATCATCATCAGCCGTTTTGGTTCTGATCATACCTCCGTACATTCGCTTCGCCATCTGCCGATTCATGCGATTAAGTTTCATGGAGAATTTTTCCATGAAAATATCACAGATGAAAAGGAGATTAAAATTTTCACGAAAATCGTGGCATTGGCACATGAACTCGGTATGGAAACTTCCTGTGGCGGGATTCATACAGAGCTTCAGGAAAAGATGGCACGTTCGATCGGATGCGATATCTTCGAGGGAGATATGTACTATGGAATGGTCAGAAATGATGTGTATGCACGCTGCTTTTTAAGTAAGTAGCAAGAAGTCATGGAGAGGCATTTACGGAAGACCGGGAGGTAATTATGAGAGAGAAGCATGGAAAATACAGGCTTGGTGTCCTGATGCCCGTGTGTTTTTTGGCTTTTGACCTGTTTACATGGGGGCATGAGGCGCAGGCGTCCGGACTTGGCAGACCGTCTGTGACGGTCAAGAAACGGGCAAAAAAGTCGGCTACGATTAAAGTGAAATCCGGCAGCAGGGTGACGGGCTATCATATTTATTTAAAGGAAGGGAAAAAAGGGAAATACCAGTTGGTAAAGCTTTTGCTAAAGACCAATACAGTAACGTTAAAAAAACTAAAGGCATCGTCCACTTATTATGTCAAGGTGCGTTCGTATCGTACAGTAGGATTGAACGTTCGGAAAAG
Organism: Lachnospiraceae bacterium; assembly: GCA_017476305.1. Taxonomy (GTDB): domain Bacteria; phylum Bacillota; class Clostridia; order Lachnospirales; family Lachnospiraceae; genus Butyribacter. The sequence continues at coordinate 2,645 of JAFVAA010000349.1, read as the reverse complement.
TATATTTTCTAAGGTGAAAAAGATTGCTCCGTATCAAAAAAAGAAGAAACCGGCTGCTACACAGGCACCGACACCGGCACCGACGCCGGCGCCTGTTCCGTCTGCAGCACCTGCGGTCAGTCCGGGAGAAACACAGGAACCGGAGGGGAGTGCTTCCGCGTAGTGCGCGGGTTCACTAATGAAATGGAAATACATTTCGTTAGGAACTGTTCATAATTAACTTTTCACTTTGTCGTCTGCAGTGCCTGCGTTTATGGTGCTGTAGGCGACAAAGTGTTAAAAGTAATTCATTAACCGTTCCTTAGGGAGTATAAAAATATATAAAATGAAAGATTTCAAAAATTAAAAAAATGGAGGAAATTATGTTAGACATTAAATTTTTAAGGGAAAATCCTGATATCGTAAAGGAGAATATTAAAAATAAATTTCAGGAGGACAAGCTGCCACTGGTGGATCAGGTAATCGCTCTTGATGCGGATTCGCGCAAGGCAAAGCAGGAGGCTGATGATCTGCGTGCGGGCAGAAAAAAGATTTCAAAGGAAATCGGTGCTCTGATGGCACAGGGAAAGAAAGAGGAGGCAGAGGCAAAAAAGCAGGAGGTCGCGAAAAATGCCGAACGGTTAGAGGAGCTTGAGGCGAAGGAAAAGGAGCTTCAGGGAAAAGTGCGGGAAATCATGTTAGTGATACCAAATATCATTGACGCAAGTGTTCCGATCGGAAAGGATGATAGTGAAAATGTCGAGATAGAAAAGTTCGGTGAGCCGGTCGTGCCGGATTATGAAATCCCGTATCATGCTGAGATCATGGAAAGCTTTGACGGACTGGATATCGATGCGGCAGGACGAGTTGCCGGAAACGGATTTTACTATCTGATGGGAGATATTGCGAGACTTCATTCCGCAGTGATCTCCTATGCCAGAGATTTTATGATCGATCGCGGTTTTACATACTGCGTACCGCCTTTCATGATTCGCAGTAATGTAGTGACCGGAGTGATGAGCTTTGCAGAGATGGATGCCATGATGTACAAGATTGAAGGGGAGGATCTTTATTTGATCGGTACGAGTGAGCATTCCATGATTGGAAAATTTATCGATACGATTACGCCGGAAACAGAGCTTCCGAAAACATTGACCTCATATTCGCCATGTTTCCGGAAGGAAAAGGGGGCACACGGAATTGAGGAGCGTGGTGTGTACCGGATTCACCAGTTCGAGAAGCAGGAAATGATCGTCGTATGTAAACCGGAGGAGAGCAGGGAGTGGTTTGATAAGCTGTGGAAAAATACGGTGGATCTGTTCCGTACCCTGGATATTCCTGTAAGGACTCTGGAATGCTGTTCCGGTGATCTGGCAGATTTAAAAGTGAAGTCGATTGATGTAGAAGCGTGGTCCCCTCGCCAGAAAAAGTATTTTGAGGTGGGCAGCTGTTCAAATTTAGGAGACGCACAGGCGAGACGCTTACAGATTCGTATCAGAAAAGAGGATGGAAGCAAGTATTTTGCACACACGTTGAATAATACGGTAGTAGCTCCGCCTCGTATGCTGATTGCGTTTTTAGAGAACAATCTGCAGGCAGATGGAACTGTTTTGATCCCGGAGGCGCTTCGTGCCTATATGGGAGGGAAGGACAAGCTGGTTCCGAAAAAGCAGGCAGGTCAGGGTTGAAATTCAGATGTCAGATATAGAGGAAGGGAAGGTCTTATGCTGAATCAGTTTTCGAGGACACAGCTTTTATATGGAAAAGAGGCTTTGGAAAAGCTGTCAAAAGCCAGAGTGGCGGTATTCGGGATAGGGGGAGTCGGCGGTTATGTTTGTGAGGCTTTAGTGCGCAGTGGGATAGGAGCTTTTGATTTAATTGATGATGATAAGGTCTGCCTGACGAATTTAAATCGCCAGATCATTGCTACACGTAAGACTGTGGGGAGATATAAAACGGAAGTTATGCGGGAACGCATGCTGGAAATAAATCCGGATGTGGATGTCAAGATCCATTCCTGCTTTTTTCTTCCGGAAAATGCCGGTTCCTTCGATTTTGAAAGCTATGATTATGTGGTAGATGCGGTCGATACTGTGACGGCAAAGCTTGAAATTATTTTACGGGCGCAGGAAAAAAATGTTCCCGTGATCAGTTCCATGGGTGCCGGAAATAAAGTGGATCCCGCCGGATTCCGGGTAGCAGACATTTATGACACGAAGATCTGCCCTCTGGCAAGAGTTATGAGGAGAGAATTAAAAAGGCGGGGAGTAAAGGAATTAAAGGTGGTATACTCAGAGGAGAAGCCGGTCAGACCGCTTGAGGATATGTCCATCAGTTGCCAGACGAACTGTATCTGTCCTCCGGGGGCAGAACATAAGTGTACAGAGAGAAGGGATATTCCTGGAAGTACGGCGTTCGTGCCCTCTGTGGCCGGACTTTTGATAGCGGGGGAGATTGTGAATGATCTGACAGAGTTTTCCAGGCGAGACTGCTAAAGGCAGTCAGCGTTCTCCTTTTCGATATCGTCTATAAATTTCGTAAGCTCATGAAAATGTCCGGTATAAATACGCTGCAGAAGGGCATTCGTGCGCCTGAGAATTTTTAGACAGGTGTTTTTATTGATTACATTTTCCTCGGATACATCGGCAAATTCATCTAAATCCAGT
>JAFVAA010000034.1 GCA_017476305.1 Lachnospiraceae bacterium | reverse complement strand
CTAAAGTTCCTTTGGAGAATAGTCAAAATACAAAGAGAAAGAAATCATTAACTACATCTGCTCCGATTATAACAGGAACGGAGATTGTAGCAGGCACAGTATCCGGGAAGAAATGCTGGATGAAATCGTGGCAGGGGAGTAGAACCGCTATATTCGTATTCTCTGTGATGTAAAGGACGCCGAGGGGTGGATGAAGCTTTTACTGGAAATTCTGCATGGTATCAAAGAGAAGACACCGGAACTTCATGTGACTGTAAAAATCAATTCCAGCTACTTCACATCTGGAGGACTGAGTGAAGAAGAGAGCCTTGTCATCTGTAAAAGGCTGGCAGAGGAAGGACTCGATTCAATCGAGGTCAGCGGAAACGGTACATCGGTCAGTGGGATCAGACCACATGTGAATGAAGGCTACTTTGAAGAGTTTGGAGAAAGGCTTGCCGAAGAGACAGAAATCCCTGTGATCTTAGTAGGGGGACTTCGCAGTATAGAAAAAATGGAGGAAGTGCTAAATCAGACGAAAATAGAGCTGCTTTCACTTTCGAGACCGTTACTACGGGAGCCGGAGCTGCCAGAAAAAATGAGGGGAGGGGAAAGCAGGGAGTCAAAATGTGTATCATGCAATGCATACTACTCTTCTCCGGCACATAAATGTATATTCAGGAACAGCTAAAATGGTGTGTGAAGCTTGGAACTGGAAATTCGCATTGATACACAGAACGGTGCAGAAAGGGTGACAGATCATGAGAGAATTAAATGTGGAAACAAAGCGTGGGACAGTGTTAAACGGAGTGCTTTTTGGTGAAGGGAAGGCGGATACTGTTGTAATAACGATCACCGGGATTCATGGGAATTTTTATTCCAATCCGTTTTATTACAATATCGGGCATACCTTAAATGCGGGGGGGATTGATTTCATTTACGCACAGACCAATGATGCCTTTGGAAAAATCGAAACGGTCAATAACCATACCGGAAAAACAGAGATCATCGGCTCATGGAATGAGCGGTTTTCTTATACGGAGGAAGACATCGGAGCGTATCTTGATTATGCAGAGAAAGCGGGATATGAACACATTATCTTAGCGGGACATTCGCTGGGAGCGAATAAAGTCATCTATTATCTGTCGAAGAACCATGATGAAAGAGTGGAACATTTTCTTTTCCTGAGCCCAGCAAATCTGACCTATATGATGTCAGACGTGACAACGAGGGAGAGAGAAATCATCTGGGAACAGGTGGAGAGAGGGGACGGGGAAAGGATGCTGCCATTTTATTTTATGGGTTGGGTGGTCTGTACGGCAAATACTGCGTATGACTGGGCATTCTCCGGCATCTTAAATAATGTATTTACAGAACCGGATGGAAATTTCTCACAGGTGGAAAAGATCACACATTCCGGTGCCATGTTCATCGGAACCTATGACAATTTTACAGATGGTGATCCGTCCGGTTTCCTGAAAAATATCAACCGTCATATGAGGACGGCAAATGATAATAAGCTGGTATTCATAGAAAAAACCGGCCATACCTACCAGCAAAAGGAACAGGAGATTGCGGATAAGATCCTGCAGATTGTGACAGAGTGGCGGGATTCTGAAGGAATATCAGAAAAAGTAAGACAATTTATCAGTTAAGGAGGGATGATCTATGCCGTTCATCATTTCAAGAGTAAATATTCCGATTACGAAATCGCAGGAAACAGAACTCAAAAAACGGATGGGAAAAGCAATCGAATATGTACCCGGAAAAAGCGAAAATTATCTTATGACAGGTTTTGAAGATAACTATCATCTGTATTTGAGAGGGGATGACAGTGAGCCGGTTGCCTATGTGGAAGTCAGCATTTTTGGAAATGAGGATCATATCGGATATGACAGGCTGACTGTAGAAATTACCCGCATGTTCCATGATATATTGAAAATTGCTTCGGATCATGTCTATGTCCGGTATGTTGACATAGGAGTATGGGGCGTGGCAGGCATGACGTATGACAGAAGGCAGTATGATTGAAAACAGACGAATTTTCGTGCGGTCGTCGCATAGGGCTTGCGACAGGGAGGTAAGGATGGAATTTCAAGCAGAACAGGTAATGATTACGACTTTTACAGATCCGATGATGGGATTATCTTATGAATACTGTCCCCGGAATCATTATGGGAGTTCTTTCAGAAACATCCTTTGATTTCCCCAATCGAAATCAGGGAAGCATTCGACCTGGAAAGTATGAATGAGGTTGATATGGTCGTAAAACCATTTTTGGAGAAAGAACAGATTTGGAAAGAAAAATAGAGGCAAAAATGAGCAGATAAAGAAAAATTTTTTACAATGCTGACTTTTGCCCGTTCCCAGTGTCTATACATAACAGTAACTGATTACGGGGACCAGCCGCCCTCAGCAGCTTGAAAAGAATCTTGCAGCGAGTGGTCTGGTCATTCCTGACGATGCATTGAAAAAAATAGATGAAATTTTAGGATTTCAGAAATTCGAACGACATGTGGGATAAGGTTTTTGATGCTCTATTGGTGTCTGGTGGGCATGGCAGCCGGATATTCAGCTGCCATGCCCACCGGGGATTTCATTTGGTCAGTATATCCTGCAAAGCATTTGGTTCAAGTATTTCTACATGGTGCGTCTCCATACGAATCGTGTTTTGGGATTCCAGACGTTTAAGCTCTCTATGAAGTGATGTTCTCGAAACATTCATAAGCATAGCCCATTTTGTCATGGAGTCAGGAATCGGGATTCTATCACTTCCGGTCTTTCTTCTTTGCATCAGAAGATAATAAGCTGCTTTCTGCGCAATCCCACTATAAGAGAGAAGTTCAAGCCGCTGCTGAAGCATATATGTGGCAGAGGCAATCTCCGTAGTAAAGTTTTCCAGGATGCGCATATCCTTCTGCATAAGCCGCATCAGATCCTCTTTTCGGAACATCATAAGCGTAAGCGGTTCGATTGCCACCACATCGCATGGATATTTCTGACTGATAGAGAAAACAGCTGCCGGTCCAATCATTTCTCCGGGATTCCGCATGGATACATTGACCTGATTGCCATTCGGAAAGGGCTTTTGCGCCTCTGCCCGTCCTTCCAATATAATACCTAAGCGATTTGCCGTTTCCATAAGATGAAATATCGTTTCGCCCTTATCATAGCACTGTATATGATGTGGAACCGATTCTAATGTTTCCCGCAGATCTTTTGCGGGTATGCCATGAAACAATACGCTTTTTTCTAAAACTGTGAAATCCATTGATATCATCCTTTCCTTAGAACTGTTAAAAAATAACTTAGGATATTACTTCTGATAATTCCTATTATACACGAAAATTATTTCAAAAGTGTATCTGTAGATACAGAAAATTGAAAATTATATAGGTATAATGTCATCAAAACAAGCAAGGAGGGCGATTTAGATGATTCGGAAGATTATTCATATTGATGAAGAAAAATGCAATGGCTGCGGGTTGTGTGCCGAGGCTTGTCATGAAGGAGCAATCGATATCGTAGATGGAAAGGCAAAGCTCATGCGGGAGAATTTTTGTGATGGCTTCGGTGATTGTCTGCCGAACTGCCCGACAGGGGCGATTTCTTTCGAGGAATGTGAGGCACCGGCTTACGATGAAGAAGCCGTAAAAGCAAGTCAGAAAAAGAAAGCGGAGCATGGACAGTCTAAACATCCAGCAGGACATGGCTGTCCGGGATCAAGATTTATGCAGTTTGACAGAGCAGAAGAAGAGATTACGGAAGAAAAAAACGGGAATAATGATTCCTATGTAAGATCTGTTTCCAGGCTTAATCAGTGGCCTTGCCAGATTAAGCTTCTGCCGACACAGGCACCGTTCTATGACGGGGCAAAGCTCCTGATTGCTGCGGATTGTACGGCATATGCCTATGCCAATATGCATGAGGATTTCATGAAGGGAAAGATCACATTGATCGGATGCCCGAAGTTAGACGATATCGATTATTCCGAAAAGCTGACGGAGATCATAGCGAACAATGACATACGGGCCGTCACGATCGTCCGCATGGAGGTTCCCTGCTGCGGCGGTTTACAGAGAGCTGCAGAAACCGCTCTTAAAAACAGCGGCAAGTTTATTCCCTGGCAGGTCGTGACCATTTCACGCGACGGCAGGATTATGGATTAAAGGACGGAGAAGTAGGTGGTTCCGACGAAAATTGAGGATTTGACAGACTTTAGGAGGTGGATTATATGGCAATAATAAATGCGAGAAAAGTGGCAATCGTTGGATGTGGTTTTGTGGGTTCGGCTTCGGCATTTGCACTGATGGAGAGCGGACTGTTCTCGGAGATGGTCTTAATCGATGCAAACAGGGAAAAGGCAGAGGGGGAGGCACTCGATATCAGTCACGGACTTCCTTTTGCCAAGCCGATGCAGATTTACGCAGGCGGGTATGCGGATATTTCCGATGCTGCGGTGATCGTGGTTACGGCAGGAGCCGGTCAGAAGCCGGGAGAAACAAGGCTTGACCTGGTAAAAAGGAATGTGGGAATCTTTAAGTCCGTGATACCGCAGATTGTGGAATACAATAAAGACGGAATCCTTTTGATTGTAGCTAATCCGGTGGATATCCTGACCTATGCGGCAGCAAAGCTTTCCGGATTTCCGGAAAACCGGGTGTTTGGCTCCGGGACGGTGCTTGATACGGCAAGGCTTAAATTTCTCTTAGGAGAGCATCTGCAGGTAGACAGCCGCTCCGTACATGCGTTTATCATCGGAGAGCATGGGGACAGTGAGATTGCCGCATGGAGCAGTGCGAATGTGTCAGGAATTCCCTTGAACCGTTTTTGTGAGATGCGGGGGCATTTTGAACATGAGAAGGCAATGCGTGAGATTGCTGAAAATGTGAAGAACAGTGCCTATGAGATTATCGAAAAGAAAGGGGCGACCTACTATGGCATCGCAATGTCTGTGCGGAGGATCTGTGAGGCTATTGTCAGGGACGAAAAATCCATTTTGCCGGTTTCAAGCATTCAGAAAGGAGAATCCGGGATCAAAGGACTGGCGCTCAGTATGCCGATGATCGTCGGGAAAGATGGCGTGGAGGGTGCTGTACCGATTGAATTGTCTGAGGATGAACGGGAGGAATTAAAAAAATCTGCGGATACGCTGCAAAGTGTGATAAACGATGTATTTTGAAAATTCGTGAGTGGTGGGGTAAAAATGCAAAAACGTTTCCCTATTTTGCAAAAATGGACGTGTATCTTGTAATACTGACAATGCAGGATTATAATTTTCCTAAATAATTTTAAATGGTGTGAGTTTCTTTCCTCAGAGACATCTGCCTATGTGCTCAATGATAGTGAAAACGGCTGGCTCTGTGAGGCGGCAAAAAGAAGAGTTTGATTATATATGCCGGTCTTTGCCATGATGAAGGAAATTCCGGAGCAATACGCTTTCGGAAACAGTGAATATGATGCGGAAAGCGCTTATTGGAAATTTCGCAGTCTGTTTTCCATAGCAGACAGCATGGGGAAAGATGTGTCAGACGAGGTGGGGGAAATGTGGAGACAGTATGAGGAAGATTTATTTTCGGAGCATGTTTGTTTTGCTGGTATGATTCTGGAATCTTCCAGGAAACAGGAGAAATATGGTTTGGAAAAACTGGCACAAAACTATAGTGCCGGCATTCTTCTTAGGACAGCACAGGCTGCTGAAGATAAGCGGAAAGAACTGCTGACGAAAATGGCTATAGGACAAAAATGAAGAGATGATAGAAAGTGCAGCGGATACCGCTATGAAATCGATGCTTTGTAGTATATAAAAGTTGAACCAAAGGCATCCAAAGATACCGATCGAAATCTGTTCATGCGCTTCTTAAAGAATCTTTTACGAAATAACGCCCGCATAACGTATCTGTGGTACTATGGAAGTTTTCCGGGTTTTAGCATATTTTGTAAAAAAAAGGAAAAAAATATTTAAAAAAAGAAGTGTATAGTGTATAATATATCATTGCAATGACTGTATAGCACCTTTGCGAAAGGCTGTTTTTGAGACAGCTTGTCATTGGAAGGTTATTATATCAAACGAGAAAGAGAGGATACTATCTTTGAAAATACGGCTTAGAGATTCGCTGGCATTTAAGTTTGTGGCTTTATTTACAGCGTTTATGGTAGGAATATTGGCGGTAGTGGCTGTTGCTACGTATACCATCCAGAATACGGTCTATAAACAGCAGATGGAGACAATCGTAAGAAATGTAAGCTTACAGCTTGCCCGTTTTTTGGAAAGCGACGGACAGGATTTTTTGAATCTGGCGCATTATTACAAGGATCACGCAGAAGATATGCGTATTGAGTACGAGGGAAACTATTCTTTAAAAATCCCGGGTTGGGATTCCAGGAAAGAGCTTTTTGACAGCAAATACCAAAAGCTGTATGGTTTTCAGGTCCTGAATGAAGATGTGAAGTTCGAGGATATGCCGTTAGAGCTGCAGAGGCTTTTTGCTGAATACGAATGGCTGTATTGCCAAAGGATTTTTAATGACGCCATTGATACCTATGGACTGGCGTATACCTATCTTGCGGTTCCGGAAGAGGATGCCGATCAGCCGTATTCCCTCAGTTATTTAATGGATCCTCTTTCGGAGGATCTCGTAGTAGATGGAAAGCTG